>PKCW01000256.1 GCA_002862965.1 Pseudomonadota bacterium | reverse complement strand
AAGGGGCTGCATAGCGATCTGTATGACGTAGGGTTTGCTCAATCCGACGAAGTGGGCGACGGTATCGTCGCCACGCCCGCATGGAGCGATGCGCTGATGGTGGCCGTGCCAGCTCGGCATCCGCTTCTGGCCCACAAGCGCATCCCCTTGGATGAGTTGCTTCGCTATCCACTGGTTCTGTGCGATCCACAGGCATGTGAGGGCCATGCCAAGCAAGTTGAACGGGTGTTGCGCCGTGCGGATGTGGAGCCACTGATTGCAGAGAGGGTTTCGTCCACCGACCTGATGATGGCCCTAGTCTCGGCCGGTTTTGCGCTCGGCCTAGCAGGCAGTGCACACATTGCCGCCAGCCGTGAGCCGGGTGTAGTGGCCCGGCCGCTAGCTTCGCGCGTGTCGCCCCTCACGACCTATCTGTTGCGGCTGGACGGAGATCCGTCCGACGAGTTGGCGCGGTTTATTGAGCGCGCACAGGCCATCGAACAGCCGGAAACCCCCAGGCCCATACGAGGCCGTAATCCCGATCACCCGGAGGAACTGACGCCATGAAGAAGATCATCCCATTCTTGCTGGTTGCCGTGTTGACTGCCTGCGGCCAGTCCGATGGGCCACAGAAGTCCGCCGGTTCCGCAGCCAACATCCCGACAGTGGAAGAGCTGGCGGCCAACCCCGAACGGCTCAAGGAACTGCGCCAGCAGTGCAAGACCGACCGCCCCAAGCTGGGCGACGTGTTGTGCAACCGGGTGGCCGAGGCCACGCGCAAGCGGTTCTATGGCGACGGGGAAACGCCCTACACACCGCCGAAGGAGCCGCCTAAGTTTTGATCGTGGCCGCTTCGCCACGAATATTGGATTTCCTGACCGACACGCCGCAACGCGCCTGCGCTTGCGACGTTTTTCGTTGGCTCGCCACCGCGCTAATTCTTTCTTTTTGCTCGATCTTTCTGCTTAAAACGGTCTTTGACCGGCACTGACGCGGCACCGATCCTGACGCCTCCGGCACGTCCTTGTGCCGCTTTTTCCATGAGGAATCGGCGCAGGAGAAATCGGAGGCCAGGTCATGCAAGGGACGAACGTGCTGTTCGGTCAGATCGCCGTGGTATTCGGCATCGTGATCGCCGGAGTGTGGGGTGCCACACAATGGACAGCAGCAGCCCTTGGCTATCAAGTACGCCTTGGCTCGCCCTGGTTCGATCTTCTTGGCACGCCGATCTATCACCCGTGGAAGCTGTTTGAGTGGTGGTTTTCTTACGGCGCCTATACCCCGGAAATCTTCGACACCGGCGGAGCCATCGCTGGCAGCAGTGGCATGGTCGCCGTGGCCGTCGCCATTGCCATGTCGGTCTGGCGCTCGCGGCAGGCACGCCTTGTCACGACCTACGGATCGGCCCGCTGGGCGAACGCGCATGACATTCGCAAGGCGGGCCTCACGCAGCCAGAGGGCGTGTTCCTCGGCCAGCACGACCGCCAGTACCTGCGCCATGAGGGGCCAGAGCATGTCCTGACGTTCGCACCCACGCGCTCGGGCAAGGGCGTCGGCCTGGTGGTGCCGACGCTGCTTTCTTGGCCCGCGTCCGCCGTCATCCACGACATCAAGGGCGAGAACTGGCAGATCACCGCAGGCTGGCGCTCGCGCTTCTCGCATTGCCTGCTGTTCAACCCCACGGATGCGAAGTCGGCGGCCTACAACCCGCTGCTGGAGGTGCGGCGCGGCGCGCATGAAGTGCGCGACGTGCAGAACATCGCGGACATTCTGGTCGATCCCGAAGGCGCGCTGGAGAAGCGCAACCATTGGGAAAAGACCAGCCACGCGCTGCTGGTCGGCGCGATCCTGCATGTGCTCTACGCGGGCGAAGACAAGACGCTGCGCGGCGTCGCCAACTTCCTCAGCGACCCGGCCAGCCCGTTCGAGCTGACCTTGCATCGAATGATGACCACGCCCCACTTGGGCGAGGGGCCGCATCCGGTAGTCGCGTCGGCGGCGCGTGAAGTGCTCAACAAGTCGGACAACGAGCGTTCCGGCGTGTTAAGCACCGCCATGTCGTTCCTCGGCCTGTACCGCGATCCCACGGTGGCCGAAGTCACCTCGCGCTGTGACTGGCGCATCGCCGACCTGATCGCGGCCGAGCATCCGGTGTCGCTGTACCTGGTGGTGCCGCCTTCGGACATATCGCGCACCAAACCGCTCATCCGCCTGATCCTCAACCAGATCGGGCGACGCCTCACCGAATCGCTGGACGGCAGCGACGGCATCGAACGCCGCCACAAGCTGCTGCTGATGCTCGACGAGTTCCCGGCCCTGGGGCGGCTCGACTTCTTCGAGACAGCCTTGGCCTTCATGGCGGGCTACGGCATCCGCAGCTTCCTCATCGCGCAGTCACTCAACCAGATCGACAAGGCGTATGGACAGAACCATTCCATTCTCGACAACTGCCACGTCAGGGTGACGTTCGCCACCAACGACGAACGCACCGCCAAGCGCATTTCCGAGACGCTGGGCACTGCGACCGAGCTGCGCGCGCAACGCAACTACGCGGGCCACCGGCTCGCGCCGTGGCTGGGCCACCTCATGGTGTCGCGCCAGGAGACGGCCCGCCCGCTGCTGACGCCGGGCGAGGTGATGCAGCTTCCGCCGGACGATGCCGTAGTGATGGTGTCCAGCATGGCGCCGATCAAGGCCCGGAAGCTGCGCTACTACGCCGACGCCAATTTCAAGCAGCGCGTGCTGCCGCCGCCCGAGCTGGCGGACGGCCGGTACGCCGACGCGCCGCCACTGCGCCCCGACGACTGGAGTGGCCTGGCGATTCCTGCCGTGCCTGCCGCGCCTGCGGCCGATGCCGCCGAAGGCTTCCGGGCGTCGGCCGACGACGGCGGCCCGCGCCGTCAGCCCGAGCTAACTGAGGCCGTCGCCTACGACCCCGAGCTGGCCGCGCCCGCGGCCGACCTCGGCCTGCTCGATGACGACGACGACCTGCCGCTTCCCCTTCCTCGCCAGCTTGATCCGGCCATGCAGCGCACGGCCCGGCTGGCGTCCCTCGACCCCAACGACGGAATCGAGCTATGAGCCACTATCGCCTGAACCTCTTTATCCAGCCCGAGCACGCCCAGCGGCTCGATGAACTGGCCGCCAAGAAAGGCGTGTCCAAGTCCAGCATCGTCGCCGCTGCCTTGGCGTCCTGGCTGTCGCCGGACGCGGCCGACCAGCGCGAGGCGGCCATCGCCAAGCGCCTTGATCGCCTCTCGCGCCAGGCCGAGCGAATGGAGCGCGACCAGAGCATCGCCATCGAGACGCTGGCGCTGTTCATCCGCTACTACCTGACCGTCAGCACGCCGGTTCCCGAGGCGCACCAAGAGGCGGCCCGCGCCTTGGGCAAGGCGCGTTTCGAGCAGTTCACCGAGCAGCTTGGCCGCCACCTGATGCGTGGGCGCAGCCTGGTGCGCGACGTGGTGGAGGAATTGCATCCCGATTCGGTGCGGATGGAGGACGCGGCGGCAGCCGCCGATGCGCAGGAGCGTGCGTCATGAGCGCCGTTTCCCAATCCATGAGTGCCACGTCGCTCGACCGGCGCATCCAGATGCTGCGCACGGCAATGGGGCCGCTGATCGCCACCGCGCTCGAAGACCCCGACGTGGTGGAAATCATGCTCAACCCTGACCGCACCCTTTGGGTGGATCGCCTGTCGTCGGGCCGCGCGCCTATGGGCGTGGAGCTGCCCGAAGCCGATGGCGAGCGAATCATCCGCCTGGTCGCGGCCCACGTCGGCGCGGAGGTGCATCGCGGCCAGCCGCTGCTGTCCGCCGAACTGCCCGAAACCGGTGAACGCTTCGAGGGCATCCTGCCGCCAGCCGCGCCGGGGCCGGCCTTCGCGCTGCGCAAGCGCGCCATCGGCGTGATCCCGCTGGAGCGGTACGTCGTGGACGGAATGATGACCGCCGCCCAGGCGGGCTTTTTGGTGCGCGCCGTGCGCGAGCGCCAGAACGTCCTGATCGCGGGGGCCACCAGCAGCGGCAAGACGACCTTGGCGAACGCGCTGCTGGCCGAGATAGCTGCCACGGGCGACCGCGTGCTGGTGCTCGAAGACACGGTGGAGCTGCAATGCGCGGCCCGCGACCACGTTCCGCTGCGCACGCGCTCCGGCGTGGTGTCCATGACCGAGCTGGTGCGCTCGTCCATGCGCCTGCGACCTGATCGCGTCGTCGTCGGCGAGGTACGCGGTGCCGAGGCGCTGGATCTCATCAAGGTGTGGGGCACCGGCCACCCCGGCGGCGTCGCCACGATCCACGCCGGCTCCGCGCTGGGCGCGTTGCTGCGCCTGGAGCAACTGATTCTCGAAGTGGCGGTGAATCCGCCGCGTGCGCTGATCGCCGAGGCGGTCAACGTGGTGATCCAGATCGCCGGGCGCGGACGCAAGCGCCGCATCGAGAACATCGCCCGCATCGTCGGCTTCGACGGCGTGGGCTACCAACTGGTGGACGCGCTGGAAACGCCGTTTCCCGAGCTGCCGCCGATCCCTGATGCCGCACCCGCTGCGGCGACTTCCTCGTCCCCTGACCAACCTGGAGAACTGCTATGACGCAGATGACCATTCCTGCTTTCCGTGTTTCCGTAAATCCGGCTTTGCGCCTTGCACGGCTGCGCTGCCTGGCCCGCCCTGCGGGGCGAGGGCTGCTGCTGGCCGCGCTGCTGCTGTTCCTGGCCGGCACCGCGCAGGCCGCTGGTTCCTCGATGCCCTGGGAAGGCCCGTTGCAGTCGATCTTGGAGTCGATTCAGGGGCCGGTGGCGCGCATCGTCGCGGTCATCATCATCATTGCCACGGGCCTCGCGCTCGCCTTCGGCGACACGTCGGGCGGCTTTCGCAAGCTGATCCAGATCGTGTTCGGCCTGTCCATCGCGTTCGCGGCTTCGAGCTTCTTCCTGTCGTTCTTTTCGTTCTCGGGCGGGGCTGTCGTATGAGCGGCCCGGATAGCTTCGCGGCCGGGTTCGAGGTGCCTTTGCATCGCTCGCTCACCGAGCCGATCTTGCTGGGCGGCGCACCGCGCACCGTGGCGATTGCCAACGGCACGCTGGCCGCCGCCGTCGGGCTGGGCCTGCAACTGTGGATTCCTGGCGTGGTGCTCTGGATCGTCGGCCATTCGCTGGCGGTATGGGGTGCGCGCGTCGATCCGCAGTTCATGGCCGTGTTCGCCCGGCACATCAAGCACCGCCCGCTGCTGGACGTGTGAGGGGACGCCGCCATGCTGAACCTCGCCGAATACCGCCAGCGCCCGGCCTTGCTCGCCGATTGGCTGCCGTGGGCCGGGCTCGTCGCGCCGGGTGTCGTCTTGAACAAGGACGGCAGTTTCCAGCGCACGGCCCGGTTTCGCGGGCCTGACCTCGACAGTGCCACGCAAGGCGAGCTGATCGCCACGTCGGCGCGCTTGAACAATGCGCTGCGCCGGCTGGGATCGGGCTGGGCGCTGTTCATCGAAGCCGAGCGCCGGCTTGCCGCCGACTATCCGCACTCGGAGTTCCCAGAAGCCTTGTCATGGCTGGTGGACGAGGAACGCCGCGCCACCTTTGAGGACTCGGGCAACCACTTCGAGAGCGGCTATCACCTGACGCTGGTGTACCTACCGCCCGAGGAGTCGCGCGCCCGAGCGGCGGGGATGCTGTACGAGAACCGGCCCACCGAAGGCGTGGATTGGCGCGGCCGGCTCGATGCCTTCGTGGCGGAGACCGATCGCGTCTTCGACCTGCTCGATGGCGTGATGCCGGAAATCGCCTGGCTCGATGACAGCCAGACGCTGACCTACCTGCACGCCACCATCTCGACGCGGCGCTATTCGCTGGCGGTGCCCGAAGTGCCGTTCCATATCGACGCGCTGCTGACCGACTGCGCGCTGGTCGGTGGACTGGCACCCATGCTGGGCGATCAGCACCTGCGCGTGGTGTCGGTGCGGGGCTTCCCGACTTCCACTTGGCCGGGGATTCTGGACGACCTCAACCGCCTCGGATTTGCGTATCGCTGGAGTACGCGCTTCCTCTGCATGGACAAATCCGAGGCGGAAAAAGACCTCGCCCGCCTGCGCCGCCAGTGGTTCGCCAAGCGCAAGAACGTCATCGCGCTGCTGCGCGAAACGATCTTCCAACAGGAGTCGCCGCTGGTGGACACGGATGCCTCGAACAAGGCGACCGATGCCGATGCCGCGTTGCAGGAGCTGGGCAGTGATCAAGTCGCCTTCGGCTACCTCACCGCCACGGTGACGGTGCTCGATGCCGACCCGGCCGCAGCCGACGAGAAGCTGCGCATGGTGGAGCGCGTCATCCAGGGCCGGGGCTTCGTGACCATCTCCGAAACGCTCAATGCCGTGGATGCGTGGCTGTCCTCGCTCCCCGGCAACGCCTATGCCAACGTGCGCCAGCCGATCGTCTCGACGCTGAACCTGGCGCACATGATGCCGGTGTCGGCCGTGTGGGCCGGCCCCGAGCGCAACGCGCATCTGGACGGCCCGCCTCTCATCGTGACGCGCACCGATGGCGCCACACCGTTTCGCTTGGTCACGCACGATGGCGACGTGGGCCACATGCTGGTGGCCGGCCCGACGGGCATGGGCAAGTCAGTGCTGCTCGCCACGCTGGCGATGCAGTTCCGCCGCTACCTCGGCTCGCGCATCTTCGCGTTCGATATGGGGCGTTCGATGCGCGCCACGATCCTCGGGCTTGGCGGCGAGCACTACGACTTGGGCACGGACGGCGAAATCGCCTTCCAGCCGCTCGCCCGCATTGACCGCGAAGGCTACCGCACCTGGGCCGCCGAATGGATCGAAGGCCGTTTGCTGCATGAAGGCGTAGCAGTCGGCCCGGACGAGAAAGCCGCCATCTGGTCGGCGCTGGGCAGCTTGGCCGGTGCGCCCGTCGAGCAGCGCACGATGACCGGCCTGTCGGTGCTGCTGCAATCGAACGCGCTGCGCCAGGCGCTCGCGCCCTATGTGCTGGGCGGCGCGCACGGCAAGCTGCTGGATGCCGACCACGACCGGCTGGGCATGGCGGACGTGCAGGGTTTCGAGATGGAGGAGCTGATGCACAGCAAGGCCGCCGTCATGGCCGTGCTGCATTACCTCTTTGCGCGCTTTGACGAACGCTTTGATGGCGCTCCCACGCTGCTGATCCTCGATGAAGCGTGGCTGTTCCTGGATGACCCAGTGTTTGCCGCGCGCATCCGCCAGTGGCTCAAGACGCTGCGCAAGAAGAACGTGTCGGTGATCTTCGCCACGCAGTCGCTCGCGGACATTAAGGATTCGAGCATCGCGCCCGCAATCATCGAGAGCTGCGCAAGCCGCATCTTCCTGCCGAACCCGCAGGCGACCGAGCCGCAGATTCGCACGATCTACGAGGGCTTCGGGTTGAACTCGCGCCAGATCGAGATCGTCGCCACCGCGCAACCCAAGCGCGACTACTACTACCAATCCCGCCTCGGCAACCGCCTGTTCGACCTCGACCTGGGGGCGGCGACGCTGGCCTTCGCGGGCGCTTCCACGCCGCAAGACCAGCGCGACATAGACCGCGTGCTGCTGGACGCCGGCACGCCCGGCTTCGCGGGTGCCTGGCTGCGCCATCGCGGCCTCGATTGGGCGGCTGACCTGCTGCCCTCGTTCCCCGGCCTCGCGCCGGATTCCCTCGCTGACCAACCACAGGAGATCCTGCCATGAAGAAGCGCCTTGTCGCCGCTGCCATCGCGGCCATGCTTTGCACCGCCACTGCCCATGCGCAATGGGTCGTGATCGACCCCACCAACCTCGTGCAGAACACGATGACCGCGATCCGCACGCTGGAGCAGATCAACAACCAGATTCGCCAGCTCCAGAACGAAGCGCAAATGCTGATGAACCAGGCGCGCAACCTCGCCAGCCTTCCATCCAGCGTGGTCGGCCAGTTGCGCGCCAACCTGGCGACGACCGAGCGGCTGATCGCCCAGGCCCGAGGCTTGGCCTACGACGTGACGAATCTGGATCGGGAGTTTGCCCGCCTGTACCCGGAGCAGTACGCCGCCACCGTCAGCGGCGACCAGATGTACCGCGACGCCCAGGAGCGGTGGAAGAACACGCTGGGCGGCTTGCAGACCACCATGCAGATGCAGGCGCAGGTGTCGCAGAACCTGGGCGAAGACGAAAGCGTGCTGGCCGATCTGGTCGGCAAGAGCCAGTCGGCGCAAGGCGCGTTGCAGGCGATGCAGGCCATGAACCAGTTGCTCGCCTTGCAGGCCAAGCAGTCGATCCAGTCGCAGCGGCTCCAGATCACGCAAGACCGGGCCGCCTCGCTGGAACTGGCGCGGCAGGCGGCGGCCACCGAGCGCGCCCGCGAAGTGCGGCGGCGCTTCCTCGGGGAAGGCACGCCGTACACGCCGCAGTCCGTCAACTTCTACCGCGACTGACAGGAGGCCGCCATGCGATGCGTCCTCGTCCTTGGTGCCGTGCTGCTGGCCGCTTGCGGCGAGCAGCCGGCCGACAACCTCGCCGATGCCCTGGCCGCCGATCGCGTGCGGCTCAAGGCATTGCGCGCGCAATGCGCGGCCGACCGGCAGGCCACGGGCGAGGACGCTTGCCGCGCCGCCGCCGAAGCCTTCCGGCGGCGCTTCTTTTCCGGCGAGGCCGGGCCGGATGAATACCAGACGCTGGCCGACCTGCCGCCGATCCCGCCCAGCTTCGAGGAACCGGAGGGCACGCCATGAATGACGTGACCATCATCGACCAGTTCCTCAAC
>PKCW01000168.1 GCA_002862965.1 Pseudomonadota bacterium | reverse complement strand
GCGCGGATTGCTGGCGCCGGCACTGGTGATGGCCTTGGTGTCTTGCGCCGCAAGGCATCCCGAACCCCCGCCCGCACCGCCACCGCTTGCGGCGCCCGATGTGCGCGCCCAGGCCGCCCTGATTCCCCCGGTGACCTTCGAGGGCGAAATGCCCTGCAAATCCTGCGGGGGCATGCGCCGCACCCTGACCTTGCTTGCCGATGGCAGCTACCGTCTCCGCCAGCGCTATGAGTCCGCCCATGGGGGCAGCGGCATCGTCCTGCACGAGGTGGGGCGGTGGACGCTGACCGGCAAGCGACTCCGCCTGCGCGGCGAAAGTGGTCGTGGCGGGGACTATCAGCTTGCGGATTCCACCCGGCTCATCCAGCTCGGCCGCGACGGCGAGCCGCTCGCCGGGGTCATGGCCTACAGTCTCAGCCGCGCGGCGCAGGTCGATCCCATCGCCGAACCGATGCGGGTTTCAGGCATCTATGATGCCCGCAGCAGACGGGTGGCGCTGTGCGGGACGGGCCAGTCGCTGCCGGTGCTCGGCGACATCGGTGATGCGCCCGCGGTGGAGCGGATGGCGCAGGAGACGGGCGGCGCGAATGGGCTGTGGGTCAGCGTCGAGGCGCAATGGGTGGAGGCGCAGCGCAAGGGGGAGGTCCACGGCCAGCCTTTCCTGCGCATCGATCGACTCTGGGCGAGCCGTCCGAACGGCATGTGTCCGTCCTCGCCAGAGCCCGATCGGCGGGGTTGACGGCGGCGGGCGCTTGGCCCCCGTGGGCCGGAACCCCTATAATCAACTGCCTTTTTGCGACCTGAGCGGATCCCGAGGATGAGACTCACCGAGGAAGCGCTGACCTTCGACGACGTGCTCCTGTTACCGGAGTATTCCGAAATCCTGCCGCGCGAAGTCAGTTTGCGCACCCTCCTCACCCGCGACATCGAACTCAATGTGCCGCTCATCAGCGCGGCAATGGACACCGTCACCGAGGCGCGCCTCGCCATTGCGCTGGCGCAGGAAGGCGGCATCGGCATCGTCCACAAGAACATGTCGATCGAACGCCAGGCCGCCGAAGTCGCGCGGGTGAAGAAGTTCGAAAGCGGCGTCATCAAGGATCCCATCACCGTGCGGCCGGACCAGAGCATCCGTGAGGTGCTCGCGCTCACCCGCGCCCACGGCATCTCCGGCCTGCCGGTGGTCGACGGCGAGAATCTGGTCGGGATCGTGACCGGCCGCGACCTGCGCTTCGAGGACGAGCTCGACAAGCCCGTCACCAGCATCATGACGCCCAAGGCGCGACTGGTGACCGTGCGCGAAGGTGCGGAGACGGCCGAGGTCATCGAGCTGCTGCACGAGCACCGCATCGAAAAGGTGCTGGTGGTCAACGACCGCTTCCAGTTGCGCGGCCTGATCACGGTCAAGGACATCCAGAAAGCCAGCGATTTCCCGAACGCCTGCAAGGACAGCCAGGGCCGGCTGCGCGTCGGCGCGGCGGTCGGGACCAGCGTCGAGAGCGAAGAGCGCGTGGCGGCGCTCATCGATGCAGGGGCAGACGTCATCGTGGTCGACACCGCACACGGCCATTCCCGCGGGGTGATCGAGCGGGTGCGCGCGCTCAAGCGGCGCTATGCGGCGCTGCAGGTCGTCGCCGGCAACGTCGCCACCGCCGAGGCCGCCCTAGCGCTGGTCGAGGCGGGCGCCGACGCGGTCAAGGTCGGCATCGGCCCGGGATCGATCTGCACCACGCGCATCATCGCCGGCGTCGGCGTGCCACAGATCACGGCCGTGGCCAATGTCGCGGCCGCGCTGCGCGAAAGCGGCATCCCGGTCATCGCCGATGGCGGCATCCGCTATTCCGGGGATCTGGCCAAGGCGCTCGCCGCCGGCGCGCACTGCGTCATGGTCGGCGGCATGTTTGCGGGCACCGAGGAAGCGCCGGGCGAGGTCGAGCTCTATCAGGGCCGCTCCTACAAGTCCTATCGGGGCATGGGCTCGGTTGCGGCCATGCAGCAGGGCTCCAAGGATCGCTACTTCCAGGACACGACCGAGGAACTCGAAAAGCTCGTCCCCGAGGGCATCGAAGGCCGTGTGCCCTACAAGGGCAGCGTGCTCGCCATCGTGCACCAGCTGCTCGGTGGTCTGCGCGCCAGCATGGGCTATACCGGCTGCAACGACATCGGCCAGATGCGCACGCGCCCCCGCTTCGTGAAGGTGACCCAGGCCGGCATGCGCGAAAGCCATGCGCATGACGTCGTCATCACCAAGGAACCGCCGAACTACCGCGTCGACGTGGGCTGAGCGTTTTCCCTTCTTCTCCGCCGGCTCCGGCCGGCGTTTTCCCCGTCCGGAACGCTGCCATGACCGATATCCACGCCGACCGCATCCTGATCCTCGACTTCGGCTCGCAGTACACGCAGCTGATCGCCCGGCGCGTGCGCGAGCTCGGCGTGTACAGCGAGATTCACCCCTGGGACATGGACGAAGCCGCGCTGCGGGCGTTTGCGCCCAAGGGCATCATCCTGTCCGGCGGACCGGAGTCGGTCACCGAAGCGAACTCGCCGCGCGCGCCAGAAGTCGTCTGGACGCTCGGCGTGCCCGTGCTCGGCATCTGCTACGGCATGCAGACCATGGCGGTGCAACTGGGCGGTGCGGTGGAGCCGGGCGAGGTCAAGGAATTCGGCTACGCCGAGATCCGCGCCCACGGCCACAGCCGATTGCTCGACGGCATCGAGGACCGCGTCAACGCCCAGGGCCACGGCCTGCTCGATGTGTGGATGAGCCACGGCGACCGCGTCGGCGCGCTGCCGGAGGGCTTCAAGCGCATCGCCTCCACCGCCGACGTGCCGCTCGCCGGCATGGCGGACGAGGCGCGCGGTTTCTACGCCATCCAGTTCCACCCCGAGGTCACCCACACCACCCAGGGCACGCGCATCTACGCGCGCTTCGTGCACGAGATCTGCGGCTGCGGCAGCGCCTGGACGCCCGGCAACATCATCGAGGACGCCATCGCCGCCGTGCGCCGGCAGGTCGGCGGCGGCCGGGTGCTGCTCGGCCTGTCGGGCGGGGTCGATTCCTCCGTCGTCGCCGCGCTGCTGCACAAGGCGATCGGCGATCAGCTCACCTGCGTGTTCGTCGACAACGGCCTGCTGCGCCACCACGAAGGCGATCAGGTGATGCAGGTATTCGCCCGCAACCTTGGCGTGCGGGTGATCCGCGTGAATGCCGAAGCGCGCTTTCTGGACGCCCTCGCGGGCGTCGCCGACCCCGAGGCCAAGCGCAAGATCATCGGCGGCCTGTTCATCGACGTGTTCGACGAGGAAGCCGCCAGGATCGAGGGCGTCGATTTCCTCGCCCAAGGCACCATCTACCCGGACGTGATCGAATCCGCCGGCAGCAAGACCGGCAAGGCGCACGTCATCAAGAGCCACCACAACGTCGGCGGCCTGCCCGAGCACATGAAGCTGAAACTGGTCGAGCCGCTGCGCGAACTGTTCAAGGACGAGGTGCGCGCCATCGGCCTCGAACTCGGCCTGCCCGCCGAGATGGTGCAGCGCCATCCCTTCCCCGGCCCGGGCCTTGGCGTGCGCATCCTGGGCGAGGTGACCAAGGCCGCCGCCGACACGCTGCGTCTGGCCGACCACATCTTCATCGAGGAACTGCGCCGCGCCGGCTGGTACGACAAGACCAGCCAGGCGTTTGCGGTCTACCTGCCGGTCAAGAGCGTCGGCGTCACCGGCGACGGCCGCCGCTACGAACCGGTCGTCGCGCTGCGCGCCGTCGAGACCGTCGACTTCATGACCGCCCGCTGGGCGCACCTGCCCTACGAACTGCTGGACTTGTGCTCGCGGCGCATCATCAACGAAGTGCCCGGCCTGTCGCGCGTGGTCTACGACATCTCCGGCAAGCCGCCGGCGACCATCGAGTGGGAGTGACCGGTACTGGCTGGCAAAGACTGGTACTGGTTGGCATCAGACTGAGTTCTTCAAGATTCCGCAGTTGAGCGATAGACTGTATAAAAACACAGTATCGCAAGGACGCGGATCATGCCCTACGCGGCGGCCAGGACGGCCACTCGGGATAGAGATGCTGGCCGTTACCAGCGCCACCGTCCCGAGCAAACCCTTCTCTATCGGATCGTCGAAAAGTATTACCCGGTATTCACTGCCCATTTGGCGGCGCGGGGCAGGGAGCTGCCCGGCTATGTGCAACGCGAGTTCGACGACTACCTCAAATGCGGCCGTCTCGAACACGGCTTCCTGCGTTTGCGCTGCGACACCTGCCACGCCGAGCACCTGGTCGCATTCAGTTGTAAACGAAGAGGCTTTTGCCCCAGTTGCGGGGCGCGGCGCATGGCCGAGAGCGCGGCCTTGCTGGTCGACGAGGTGTTGCCCGAGCAACCCGTGCGCCAGTGGGTGCTGAGTTTCCCGTTCCAACTGCGTTTCCTGTTTGCCAGCCGGCCCGAGATCATGGGCCGGGTGCTGGGCATGGTCTACCGCGTGATCGCGACACATTTGATCAAGAGCGCAGGGCATACTCATACAACGGCCCGTACCGGAGCGGTCACGCTGATCCAGCGCTTCGGCAGTGCGCTGAACCTCAACATCCACTTTCACATGCTGTTCCTCGATGGCGTGTATGTCGATCATCCCGATGCAACAGCCCGGTTCCGTTGGGTCAAGGCGCCGACCAGCCAGGAACTCACCCAACTGGCGCACACCATTGCCCACCGGGTTGGGCGTTTTCTGGAACGGCAGGGCCTACTGGAGCGGGATGCCGAGAACAGCTACCTGGTCGCGGATGCGGTGGACGACGACGCGATGAATTCCCTGCTGGGGCATTCCATCACCTACCGGATCGCCGTTGGCCCACAGGCGGGGCCCAAGGTGTTTACCTTGCAGATGCTGCCCGCCTGTGATCCAGAGGATCAAGTCGGCGACACGGTCGGCAAAGTGGCTGGCTTCTCGCTGCACGCCGGGGTGGCGGCCAGGGCGAATGAACGCCAGAAACTCGAACGCCTGTGCCGGTACATCTCAAGACCGGCCGTGTCCGAGAAGCGGCTGTCGTTGACGCCCAATGGCAACGTTCGCTACCAGCTGAAGACGCCGTACAAGGATGGCACTACGCATGTGATCTTCGAGCCACTGGATTTCATCGCCCGCCTCGCCGCACTGGTGCCAAAGCCAAGAGTCAACCTCACCCGTTTCCACGGTGTATTTGCCCCCAATAGCAAGCACCGTGCTCTGGTGACGCCCGCCAAGCGGGGTAAAGGCAGCAAGCTCAAAGCGCCCGATGAGGCGCAAGACCAAACGCCGGCCGAACGCCGCGCGGCCATGACCTGGGCACAAAGATTAAAGCGTGTATTCAATATCGACATCGAGACCTGCCGGGAATGCGGCGGCGCCATGAAAGTCATTGCCTGCATCGAAGACCCGGTGGTGATCCAGAAGATCCTGAATCACCTGAAGGAAAAAGGTGAATACCAGGATGCGGTTCGGTTGCCCGAGAGTCGCGGCCCGCCACAAACGCGCTTATTTGGGTAAGGAAAATCCGTTCGCGGAACACAAGGACGTTGCCGGCGACACTAGGCAAGGGTCGCGCTCGGCCGCCGGTTCAGATTGGATGGATCACAAGGCCGAACACCGGTCGATTTTGCTGATTAGGCCACTGCATCCGCTGAGATTGACGACGTTTGGCCGCGAAATAGCCGGGTTGCTGTGGAGTGGTCAGGGTGGTTTTTCAGCGAAAAGGGGGTTTATACTTCCTATACTCGTGGCGATCTTTGCATGACGGCGCCGTCGCGCAGGCAGGCCGGTGCCTTGCCCGCGCGCTGCGCGCATCCCTCTCATCCACGACACATCCACACGGAGTCTTCCCCATGAGCGAGTACCGGCTGTTCGGCGTCGAGATGTCACCCTATTCGGTGAAGGTGCGCGCCTTCATGCGCTACAAGAAGATCCCGCACACCTGGGTCGTGCGCTCGATGGACCAGATGGCGGAGTTCGGCAAGTACGCGAAGTTGCCGCTGGTGCCGTGCCTGGCCTGCCCGGACGGCAGCGGCCTGCAGGATTCGACGCCGATCATGGAGGCGCTGGAGGCGCAGTTCCCGCAGCCACCGGTGCGCGCGGCGGACCCGGCGACGGATTTCCTCGCGGCGCTGCTGGAAGAGTTTGCGGACGAGTGGTGCAACAAGCCGATGTTCCATTTCCGCTGGTTCTATGACGCCGACGCGAAGTCCGCCGCGCTGCGCATCGCGCAGGAAACGGTGCCCGCCGGCTCGCCGCCGGAAGCCGCCGTGCAGATGGCCGGCATGCTGGAAGCGCGCATGGTGCCGCGCCTGTCGTTCGTCGGCTCCGGCCGCGGCAATGCGCAGGCCGAGGCCAACGGCCGTTTCATCGAGGACTCCTTCCGGCGCATCACCGGCCTGCTGGAAACCCTCCTGCAGTCGCGCGATTTCCTGTTCGGCGCGCGCCCGACGCTGGCCGACTTCGGGCTATACGGCCAGTTCAAGGAACTGCTGTCCGACCCGACGCCCGGCGCCTGGCTGCGCGCCAACGCCCCGCGCACTTGCGCCTGGGTGGCGCGCATGGAGGACCCGCGCGGCGACGGCGAGCTGCTGCCCTTCGCGACGCTGGCGGCGGAACTCGCGCCGCTGCTGCGCGAGGAAATCGGTGCCCGTTTCCTGCCCTGGTCAGACGCCAATGCGCGGGCGCTGGCTGCCGGCGAAAAGCAGTTCACCGCGCACATCGCCGGCACCGGCTTCACGCAGGAAGTGCAGAAGTACCACGCGAAATCGCTGCAGGAGATCCGCCGCAAGTTCGCGCAAGTGAACGGCAGTGCGCCGTTGCGAGCCCTGCTCGCGGACACCGGCTGCCTGCGCTGGCTGGAGTCCTGAGCGATGACGGCGAACGCAACGCAACCGGCCGGCACCATGCTCGCGCGCGTGCTCGATGACGTACTGGCCACCCCCGCGCACCGCGCGGCCGGCCTGCGCCTGGTGCGCGCGCAGGACGGCGAGTGCGAGATCCACTACGAGGTGAATGAATTCACCGCGAACATGCATGGCAAGCTGCACGGCGGCTTCGTCTGCCTGATGCATGACGTCGCGGACTTCATCGCGCTGTCGTCGCTGTTGCCGGCGGAAAAGCACGCCGTCACCGCCGACACCCAGACCAGCATCCTGCGCCCGGCCAACCGCGGCGACACCATCATCGTGCATGCGCGCGTCGACCGCGCCGGCAGGACGCTGGCGTTCATGCGCTGCGAGTCCTTTTCGCGCAGCCCCGACGGCACCGAGAAACTGATCGCCACCGGCGCGCTCACCAAGGCGATCGTCGCGGCCTGAGCGCGCCCACGCGGAGCATCCCATGATCGAACTGTTCACCTCGAACACGCCCAACGGCCACAAGGTATCGATTGCGCTGGAGGAAATGCGCCTGCCGTACAGCGTGCGCGCGCTCAACCTGCTGGCGCTGGAGCAGAAGCAGCCGTGGTTCCTGGCGATCAACCCGAACGGCCGCATTCCCGCGATCATCGACCACGGCAACGACGATTTCGCCGTCTTCGAATCCGGCGCCATCCTGGTCTACCTCGCTGAGAAGACCGGTCTGTTCATGCCGCAGGACGTGAAGGGCCGCTCGCGCGTGCTGCAGTGGTTGATGTTCCAGATGGGCGGCGTCGGCCCGATGCAGGGGCAGGCGAACGTTTTTTTCCGCTACCTGCCGGAAAAGATTCCGCTCGCCATCGACCGCTACCAGAACGAGACGCGCCGCCTGTACGAAGTCATGGATGGCCAGCTGGCGAAAACCGAGTTCCTCGCCGGCGACTATTCCATCGCCGACATGGCGGCCTGGCCCTGGGTGCGCGTGCACAACTGGGCGGGCGTCAGCACCGAGGGACTGGTGCACCTCGAACGCTGGCGCAACGCGATCCGCGACCGCGAGGCGGTGCAGCGCGGCATCCAGGTGCCCGCCAAGGAGCAGGGCATCGACCTTGCCAAGGTGCGCAACATGGTGACGGGCGCGCAGCCGGATGCGGCGGGGAACTGACGTCCGCCGCCGGCGCTGACCGTCTTTCCCTACGCCCTGCAGAGGCTGCCCTGGCGCTGGTCGAGGCAGGCGCCGATGCGGTCAAGGTCGGTATCGGCCCGGGCTCGATCTGCACCACGCGCATCATCGCCGGCGTCGGCGTGCCGCAGATCACGGCGGTGGCCAATGTCGCGGCGGCGCTGCGCGAAAGCGGCGTGCCGGTCATCGCCGATGGCGGCATTCGCTATTCCGGGGATCTGGCCAAGGCCATCGCCGCCGGCGCGCATTGCGTCATGATCGGCGGTATGTTCGCGGGCACCGAAGAGGCACCGGGTGAGGTCGAGCTGTACCAGGGCCGCTCCTACAAGTCCTATCGGGGCATGGGCTCGGTCGCGGCGATGCAACAGGGCTCCAGAGACCGCTATTTTCAGGACACGACCGAAGAATTGGAAAAGCTCGTTCCCGAGGGTATCGAAGGACGCGTGCCCTACAAGGGGAGTGTGCTCGCCATCGTGCTTCAGCTTCTCGGGGGGCTGCGCGCCAGCATGGGCTACACCGGCTGCAACGACATCGCCCAGATGCGCACCCGTCCCCGCTTCGTGAAGGTGACCCAGGCCGGCATGCGCGAAAGCCATGTGCACGACGTCGTCATCACCAAGGAACCGCCGAATTACCGCGTCGACGTGGGCTGAGCATTTTCCCCTCGTATTCGCCGGTTCCGGCCGGTGT
>PKCW01000313.1 GCA_002862965.1 Pseudomonadota bacterium | reverse complement strand
TGCATCTGTCGCAGCAGGCTGAGGACGTGCCCGGCGCGGTCCGGCACATGGGTTTCAAGCCAGGCCGTGAAGACTTCCGTCAGTTCGTGCGGCAGGCGCAGCAGTCCGTAGTGGGCGCCGATGGCCCCGGCCGCCTGCGCCGCGGCGAGGATGCGCTCCAGTTCGTGGTCGGTGAGCGCCGGGATGACCGGCGAGAGGGACACTGCGACCGGAATGCCGGCCTCGTGCAGGCTGCGGATCGTGCGCAGGCGCCGCTTCGGCCCCGCGGCGCGCGGTTCCAGCCGCCGCGAGAGGTTCTCATCGAGCGTGGTGAGCGTGATGCCGACCTGGACCAGCCCCTCGGCGGCGAGCGGCGCCAAGAGATCCAGATCGCGCTCGATGAGCGTCGCCTTGGTGATGAGCATGAACGGATGGCGCGTCTCGGCCAGCACTTCGAGCAGCCGCCGCGTGAGTTGCAGGCGCCGCTCGACCGGCTGGTAGGCATCGGTGTTGACGCCGAAGGCGATGGGCGCTACCCGATAGCCCGGCCGGGCCAGTTCGCGGCGCAGTTGCTCGGGTGCATCGGGTTTGTGAAACAGCCGGGTTTCGAAATCGAGCCCGGCCGATAGGCCCAGAAAGGCGTGGCTCGGCCGGGCATAGCAATAGACGCAGCCGTGCTCGCAGCCCCGGTAGGGGTTGACCGACCGATCGAAAGGCAGATCGGGCGAGCGGTTGAAGGTCAGGACCGTGCGGCTGTGATCGACGGCGAGCACGGTTTCGGGCGCCGCGGATTCGGCAAACTCGGGCTCGCGCGCGCTGCGCTGGACCTCGAAGCGGCCTTGGGGATTGTGCACGGCGCCGCGGCCCTTGAACGCCGAGAGCGGGCGGGGAATCGTGGTCGGATCCTCGTTCGGGTCGTCGTCAATCATTGGGCTACCGTCGGCAGTGGCCGTCCTGCGAGGGCGGAACGATCAGTTTAATCCCGCCCCGTGGCCGCGGGCAGCCGGCGGCCGGATGCACGCATCGCTTGCAAACCCGCCTTGCAGCACGGCCTGTTTTCGATACGCCAGGAGGACACCCGCCGATGCGGATGAAAGCAAACCCGGTCGCCGCATCCCCTCGGCTCCGGCATGGCGCATCGGCTGGCACGCGCAGCGCTGCGGCAATCGTGGAGGATCCGGCATGGTCGATTTCGTGATGGTTCCGGGACTCCATGGCAGTGGCCCGGAACACTGGCAGACACTGTGGGAGCCGGCACTCGGCGCCAGTCGGGTCATGCAGCACGACTGGTCGACGCCGGCCCTCGATCGCTGGGCCGATGCGGTGACGCAGCACCTCGAATCCCGTCACCGGCCGGCGGTGCTGATCGCCCACAGCCTGGGGTGCCTGGCCGTCGCCAGCGCCTGGCCGCGGATCCGCCGTCGGGTGCGGGCGGCGTTGTTCGCGGCGCCGGCCGATCCCAGCCATTTCGGCTTCCTGCCGGTCGCGCATCACCTGGAGGTGCCCTCACTGCTGCTCGCCAGCCGCAATGATCGCTGGCTCGCCTTCGAGGACGCGCAGCAGTTGGCAGCGCTCTGGGGCAGCGACCTCGTCGATTTGGGCCCGGTCGGCCACATCAACGTCGACAGCGGCCACGGCTGCTGGCCCGAGGGCTGGCGACTGCTCGGCGGTCTGCTGGCGCGTGCGGGGCTGCCGCCGCCATCGGCAGCGAGCCCGGATCGATGCGATCGGGCGCACAGTCTGGCCGGCTGCGATTGAGTCGCGGCAGGACCGGCAGGTTTCAGCGCATCGGTCCGTAGCCGCCGGGGTCATCGATGCCGGTGGCCTCTCTTTCCCCAGACACAGGGAAGTCCCGGTTCACCCATCAAAGCGAAGATCGTCCATGAAATCGAAGATCGATCCGGCTGGCCCATCCTGGAGCCCTTCGAGTCTGCCGCCGGCAGCGTCATCCGGGCGGGAACCGGGCAACGTGCTCATCCTGCAGACACCCCAGCAGGCGCATTCCATCCGCGCCAGCGCCCTGGTGTTTTCGGACCCCGCCTCGAAGCAACTGCTGGATTACCTGGAACGTGTCGCGCCCAGCGAGGCGACCGTCCTGATCCAGGGCGAGACCGGCACCGGCAAGGAGCTGGTAGCCCATCACGTCCATGAGCTGAGCGACCGCCGCAGGGGCCCGTTCGTCGCCGTCAATTGCGCCGCGCTCAGCGAGAATCTGCTCGATGCCGAGCTGTTCGGTTACCGCAAGGGCGCCTTCACGGGCGCCGATTCCGATCGACCCGGCTGGTTCGAGACGGCCCAGGGCGGCACCCTGTTTCTCGACGAAATCGGCGACCTGCCGCTCGGCGCGCAGGTGAAATTGTTGCGCGTGCTGCAGCAACGCGAAGTAGTGCGGGTGGGCGCGCGCACGCCGATCGCGGTCGACTTCCGCCTCGTCGCGGCGACCAATGTCGATCTGAAGGCCGCCGTGGAGGCGGGGCATTTCCGGGCAGACCTTTACTACCGGCTCAGCGTGGCGGAAGTGCGGCTGCCGCCGCTGCGCGAGCGGCCGGGCGACATCGCGCCCCTGGCCCGGTACTTCCTGCGAATCTATGCGGAGCGGATGGGCGACCGGCAGGTGCGGTTCTCGCCGCAGGCGCTCGCACGGCTGCAGAACCACGGCTGGCCGGGCAACATCCGGGAACTGGAGAACGTCATCCACCACACGCTGCTGATCTGCCGCGGTGACGAGATCGGCCCACAGGACATCCATCTGCCCGAACGACCCCAACTCGTCGGCGAAGCGGCCATCGCGCCCGAGGAGCGCCTGCAACAGGCGCTCTGGGAATTGCTCACTCGCGGCACCGCTGATCTGCATGCGACGACCGAGCGGCTTCTGATCGAGACGGCCTATCGCTACTGCGGCGGCCACCAGATCCAGACCGCCGAGGCGCTGGGCGTCAGCCGTCACGTCCTGCGTGAGCGCCTGCAGCGCTTGGGGATCATTCCCTATCCGCCGTCGCGCCGGGGGTGAGCTGCGGCACCGATGCGGGCACCGCTTGCAGGCGCCGGCAGAGCAGGGCGGCCAGATCCTGCGCCGCATCCCGGATGTCCGGAATGGCCGTGCACTCGAAAAGCACGCCCTGCATCGGCGCGCCGAGGCTGTAGAGGTGGGGCGCGAGCGAGCCGTCGGCGGCGCGCAGCTCCCCGGCAGCAGTGGCGTCGAGTCCGAGTCCGAGCGGATGGGGCCGGACGTGACCGGCGGCGAACAGTTGCCGCAGCAAGGGATCGCGACTGCGGTCGTAGCGGCTCTCGGGGCCGGTCGCGTTGACGACCAGATCGAATGCGGCCTCCTCCACGGCGGACCGGCCGCGGCGGCGCCAGCGCGCCTGGACCCGGTTGCCCACCTGACGCAGACCTTCCAGCCGGCCGGCCAGAATCGCGAGCCGTCCGCTCTCTTGAAGTGCCTGCAGGCGGGCATGGCTGGGATCGGGGATGCGATGGCGGTGGATGCTCCAGAGCGCCCGGCCATGCCGGAGCAGGCGCGCCTGCTCGGCCGGCGGCAGTTGCAGCCAGAGCGTCCGGGCCTGCATGCGCAGTCCGTTCATCGTCTGCTGCCAGGCGGCGCCCGCCTTCGCCTGTGCACGCACCTGCCGCATCAGCGCCCGCGCCGAGCGGGCGGCGTCTGATGCGGCGAACGGCGTCGATGCCTGCGTGCCCCAGGCCAGCGGCAGGCGGCCATGGCGTGAGAGCGCGGTCAGATGCGCCCCTTCGCTTGCCGCCGGCGCGAGGCTCAAGACCCCGTCGACCATCGTGAGCCCGGTGCCGATGAACAACACCTGGGCGCGCGGCGGCGCGAGCTCATCGAGACGACATCGCCAGGGATCGTTCACGATCAGGCGTTCATCGATGCCCGCGCTTCCGGGCAAGGCGCGCGGCGGCAGGTTGCCGATGGCGAGCACCACGGCGTCGGCCAGCAGTGTGCCGCCCCGCTCCAGTTCCACCCGCCAGCACGCGCCTTCCCGCCACAGGGCGCTCGCCGCGCTGCGGACGCGGATCACCTCGCCGCTCCCGCGCAAGGGTTCGAGCACGGCCTCGAGATAGCGCCCGTAGAGCTGGCGTGGCACGAAATCGCCGGCGGCCACCGGCGGATCGATGCCCAGCGCGTTCAGCCACAGCAGGAATCCCGCCGGGTCGTCGCGCGCCGCGCCCATGTTGCCCGCCGGCACGTTCAGCACATGCCGGAGATCGCAGCCGGCGTAGGCCGGACCCAGTCCGGCTTCGCGGTCGACGAGAACGATGCGGCCGGTGAATCCCTCGCGGTGCAGATGATGCGCGAGCAGGCTCGCGCTGGCGCCCGCCCCGATACACAGGACCGTGGGCGCCGACAGGGAAGAGGTCGTCATGGTTGCATCCAGTCCACAGATCGGGCCACCGTCAAAACGTCCTGCCGATCCCGAAGGAAATGAGCGGCATGGACATCTCGCCATCGGTGATCGGGATGTCGAGGGATTGCCCCAGAGCGCCGACCTTCAGGTCGATCTCGTCCACGTAGACCCGCAGATACTTCGCATCCAGCCGCATGAACCATTCATGGGTGACGTCGACCTGAACCCCGGCCTGAACACCCCAGCCCCAGTTGAGGGTCGGAAAATCGATGGACAGCAGACCATCGACCACCGGATTGGTCACATCGGCCTTGCGGATGACGGCAAGTGCGGGACCCGCGCCGACATAGGGCCGAACGGTGCGGCCCGGTAGTGGCCGGTAGAGCACATTGAGCAGGATGGGAATGAAGTCGCCGGTCTTGAATTCGGCGAACTTCCCGAGTGGCGCCAGCAAGCCGCCACCGACGAAGTCCACTGCGCCAGGCAGTCCCACGACGGCTTCTGCAGCGAACGCTTCGGTAAACTGATAGCCGATGCTTCCGCCGATCAGGGCAATATCCGGGATATCGATGGCCGTGTCCGGAATGGCCAGCGGCCGGCGGACCAGTCGCCGCACCAGGGGCGGCAACCGCTTGCCCGGCTCGAGGCTGGGATCTTCGAACTTCAGATCCGGATAGATCATCGCCGTTCCGGCGACGAAGTAGAACTTCCCGGCATCCGGGTTGGCGTGGACGGCCACGGGCATCAGGAGCGTGACGACCAGCAAGGCGAGGAAAGCACGAACGGAAGACATGAGAACCCCATCCAGAATGACCTGGAATAAAACGACAAAGACGACAGATCGCTGATTTTTTTCTTCAGGACGGACGGCAGCGACATCCGCTGCCTGGAACCGCTCGCAGGCGCCACGGACGATGTGGCTGGGAGGCCCACGGTTGATGATGAGCGGCCCTCATTTTTCGACCCGCTTGAGGTTGATGGTGATGCGCTGCGGGTTGTCGTTCAGTTCCACTGCCGTCTCGTCGAATTTTGGCGGACCGAAACGGAGCGCCGGATTCCGGCTGACGCCGACCGGTTCCTTGGGAATGCCGATGACATTGGTGTCGAGCTTGCTGTTGCCGTTCACATCGGCCACCGCGATGACCGCGTAACGTCCGGGCGCCGGCGCTGACAGTGCAATGGCTTGTTCGGCCGCCTTGGCGGGAACGACCTTGCGGACCGGGCACCGCTCCTCATGCGGGAAGCTTTCCGGGGTGCACAGGGCGACGATGATGTTTCCTTCATTCGCCGGCGTCGGATTGATCACCACCTCCACCGTGGATCCAGCCCATACGGCTGGTCCGGATGAGCTGATGACGGCTGCGGTCAGTAAACGACTGAATTTCATGTGATGATCCTGATCGATGGGAGGTCGGGACGCCTGTGCTCAGCCATTCAGCGGCGCAGGCACCTGGGGAGCGGCGCGGGTGAAGCGGCGGCGCAGATCCCACGCCGTTCTGAAGTTCAGCAGCAGCCACAGCCAGCTCGGCTTGAATTGCAGGTCGTCGACCTTGAGCTGCCCCTTTTCATCGATCCAGTGCGCCGTCAGCTTGCCCGGCTTGAGCTGGAAGACGGTGGTGTTGGGCGCCGGCGCGCTGATGCGGGCCTCTGCCAGACCGAGCAGGGCAGGATCGACCGCTTCCGTGGGGATGTTGGGGACCAGCTTTTGTACCAGTCCGAAGGTGACCAGCTTCAGGATGCCGAAGAAGGCGTCCTTGGCCGGGCCTTGCATCAGGCTTTGCATGGGGTCGACAGCGGTGTCATCCGGTGTCGGCTGCTGACGGTACAAGTTGTCCAGCAAGGCGGCCAGATGCCCCCGCAGTTGCTCGGCACGTTGTAACAGGAGGGTATTGTCTGCGCTCATCGTCTTTCCTTCGGGGCATGGGGCCCGCATTCATCGGGCTTGAATGGCCCCTTTGTCCAAAACCGGCGACCACGCCTGAACGTGATCGCCGCTGCGTTGGAAACGCGTCGCTGTTCGGATCAGGAGGTGAATCCCGGCACCGGATAGCGACCGTTCAGGGCGTGGTTGCCGACCTCGACGATCTTGTAGGCGAGGGGGTCGTGCAGGCTGTGGGTGCGCACGTTGCGCCAGAAACGGTCGAAGCCGAACCGGGGATGGGTGCCGCGCGAGCCGATCACCTCGAAGATGCGACTGGTGATGTCCAGGGCCACCTTGGTGGACAGGGCCTTGACCCCGGAGACCTTGACCATCAGCTCGCCTCTTTCCTGCGGCGTCAGGGCATCACCCTTCTCCCAGACCTGTTGCAGCAGGCGGCCGGCCTCACGGGCGGCGGCATCGGCGCCCTGCAGGGCGATGGCGAACTCGCCATAGGTGCGCACGACATAGGGATCGTCGGTCGCTTTCTTGACGCCGGCTGGCGTCCACGGCCGCGTCTGGGTGCGGGTGTATTCGCGCGCCGCTTCCAGCGCCCCGTGCGCGATGCCGAGGTACACGGTGGAGAAGATGAGCTGCACCATGGGCGTCCACAGGCTGCCGCGCTTGGCGCCCATGAAGGCGAGAATGAAGGCGTTGGGCGCGCCCAGGACCTCGTTCGGGTAGACCTTCGCGTTGTGGAACTCGGTGCTGCCGCTGTCGGTCTGGCGCATGCCGATGGCGTTCCAGTCGTCGTTGATGTGCACGCCTTCGCGGTCGGTGGGGATCGCGGCGGCAATGATCGCGCCCTTGAGCGGGGATTCCTCCTGGATCACACCGAACACGAACAGGAGGTTGGAACCCTTGGCGCCACTGCAGAAGTGCTTGGTGCCGTTGAGCAGGTAGCCGCCATCCCCGGTCGGCGTGGCGCTGACCTTCCAGTCCAGCACGTGGCTGTTGTTCTCGCTGGAGGCGTTGCCCGTCCACCAGTCGTTCTGCGCCAGCTGGGTGTAGAGCCGCTCTTTCTGCTCGGTGGAGCCGAACAGTTCGATCATGGGCGCGCTGCTGGTGTGGTAGCCGAACAGATGGCCGAGCGAGCCGTCTACCTTGGCGATTTCGCGGATCACTTCCAGGGTGGTGGGCCAGTCGGCGCCCCAGCCGCCGTATTCGGTGGGGACCAGCAGCGACAGCAGGCCGCTGTCGCGCAGATCCTGGCGCTCGGCGGTGGCCGAGCCGCCGGCGCGGTCGCGTTCCACCGCCGTGGCGCGCCACTTGTCGGCGAGCTGGCGGGCGATCTCAACCGGGTTGGAGGCCCGGAGACGGGTCAGATGTTCAGCGGACTGGCTCATGCGATTTTCCTTGCGGATTGGCGTTGCAGACTGTTGTTCAAAAACTCGGGCGCGGCCCAGGCGTCGAGCGGCACCGGCTCGAGCAGCAGCTTGTGGTCGAGGAGGAACTGTTGCGTCCGTTCGAGCAGGGCAAGGGCATCGACATCCAGACGCGGCACCAGGTGCTGGTTGAAATCGGCGCCGAAGCCTTTGCGGATCGCCGCTTCGGAGACGCCAAGGTTGGCGGCGTGCAGGGCCGCGACCTCATCGCCGTGCTGGCGCGCCCACAGTCCCGCATCGACCGCCGCGTCGACCAGCCGCTGCACCACCCCGGGCCGGCTTTCCACCAGTGCGCTGCTCACCGTCCACACGCTGGCGTAGGCATTGCGTGCGTCCAGGCCCAGGTCGAGCACCGGCCGGGCACCGATGCGGGTCTCCAGTTCGGCCGCCCACGGCAGCCAGGCGAACAGGGCCTCGGCCCGGTCCTGTTCCAGAATCGCCGCCTGTTGCCCGGCCACGTCCGGGAACAGATCGGCGCCTTTCAGCGAGCTGGCCGCCTGCAGGCGCTCCGGCGGCACGTCCACGCCCGGACTTTCGATGCGGACCAGCTCGATGTCATCGACGCTCAGCCCGCCCGCCGCCAGCGTGTGCAGCAGGGCGCGCGCCTCCCAGGTGCCCAGCGCGACCAGGGTCTGGCGCCAGGGGTCGAGTTCCAGATAATTCCCCAACTCGCGGCGCAGGATGCGCGTGGCCGAGGCCGAGACGCCGACGCGGCGGCCGGCGAGATCGGCCGGCTCGCGGATCGGGCTGTCGGCCCGCACGTAGTAACCCCCGCGGCCCAGCACCGGCGTGATGCCGAGCAGCCGGGTACGGCCCGGCGCGCGCAGCCCTTCGCTCACGAGCGGCGGGATCTCGCCGCCGAAGCGGGTGTAGGCCGGCTGGTCGTAGGTGAAATGCACCGCCCCTTGCTGGCCGCTCAGGATGTCGAGCGCGATGTCGCGCTGGCGCAAAATCCCCGAACTCAAGGCCGTGAGCAGGGCATTGGGCACCGGGCAGTTGCTGTAGGTCAGCGTGTCCGGGCCGGCTTGCGTCTGGCTCAGGCGATGGCTTGTTGGTTCGGCTGGGTTTGCCATGCGTCGTCTCCCAAGGGTTGTGGTTGGCGCAGACCCAGGTGGTCGCGCAGGGTGTGGCCTTCGTATTCGGTCCGGAACAGTCCGCG
>PKCW01000274.1 GCA_002862965.1 Pseudomonadota bacterium | reverse complement strand
CGTCGGCCACGGTCAGACCGGTCAGCGCCGCGGCCGTATCCCGCGCGCCGCCCTGGTTCTGCGTCGGCGCCCAGACCTCGCAGCGGCCGTCATGCACCCAGGCGGTGGCGTTCATCGGCTCCATGGTGGCATGCGCCAGCAGCGGCACCTCGTAGTGCGCCTCCAGCGTTTGCGGCGCCTGCGCCAGCACCTCCAGCGGATCGCCATCCTGGCGGACGCGCAGGCCGGGCCGGGCCACGAGTGCGCGCAGCGCAGCGCTGACCTCGTGGCTGTCGGCGGCCGGAACAGGCGGCGGCGCCCACTGGATGACCAGAGCGTCGCGACCCGTGCGCGCGGCCCAGTAGCCATCGGCCAGCACCGCGACCCCGGCGGGAATGGCGAATACCGCCCGGACGCCGGGCACCGCCTGCGCGGCGGTGGCGTCGAAGTGTTGCAGACGCGCGCCGAAGGCCGGCGGGCGGGCGATGCAGGCGATGAGCAGATCCGGCAAGTGGACGTCCATGCCGAACCCGGCGCGGCCGGTGACCTTCTCCCGCGCATCGAGCCTCGGCTGGTCGCGGCCGATGAGGCGGAACCGATCCGGCGCCTTCAGGGCGACCTTGCGCGGCATGGGCTGGCGCGCGGCGTCCGCGGCGAGTTCGCCATAGCGGGCCTGACGTCCGCTGGCGTCGTGGTGGATCGCGCCGGCCTCGGCGCGGCATTCGGTGGCCGGCACCTGCCAGCGCACGGCGGCGGCGGCGCGCAGCATCTCCCGCGCCGTGGCGCCGGCCTGCCGCAGCGGCTCCCAGGAGGTCATGACGGAGGTGCTGCCACCGGTCGCCTGGATGAACATCGCGGGGTTGTCATAGGCGCGATCGGCGGGGGCAAAGGCCACCGTGACCGCGGCGAGATCGACTTCCAGTTCCTCGGCGATCAGCATGGGCAGCGCCGTCAGCACGCCCTGCCCCATTTCCGAGCGCCCCACCAGCAGGGTGACCGTGTCGTCCGGGTCGATGCGGATCCACGCATTCGGCGCGAAGCGGCCCTGAGCGTCGACGGCGGATTCCGGACCGCAGCCGGTCAGTTGCAGGCCCAGCACCAGCGCGCCGCCGGTCGCGGCCGTGAGCTGCAGGAAATGGCGACGGTCGAGATCGATCGACGCGCTCATGGATCATTCCTCACGCATCGAGACCGCAGCCCGCCGGATGGCTTGCCGGATGCGAGGGTAGGTGCCGCAGCGGCAGATATTGCCGGACATGGCCTGATCGATCTCGGCATCGCTGGGATCCGGGTTGCCGGCGAGCAGGGCCACCGCCGACATGATCTGACCCGATTGGCAATAGCCGCATTGGGGCACGTCCATCTCCAGCCAGACGCGCTGGACAGGGTGCAAATCGGCGCCGGCCAGCCCCTCGATGGTCGTTACCTTTTGTCCTGCGATCGCCGCGAGCGGTGTGACGCAGGAACGGATGGGCATGCCGTTTAGATGGACGGTACATGCGCCGCACAGGGCCATGCCGCAGCCGAACTTGGTCCCCGTCAGCCCCAGATTTTCACGCAGCGCCCAGAGCAGCGGCATTTGGGCATCCGCGGCGATCTCGATAGGTTTGCCGTTGAGTTCAAAGGCGATCATGGCGGACCGGTGGTGGGCAGGAGATCCGATACACTGCTAAAGTAGCACAGATAAAAGGAAAGCCGCAGGACGGTGCGTCGCACGGAGGCGGCGCTGCACATGACCAACATCGATCTTCTGGCCCAAAAAGCCCAACGCTTGCGGCTCCAGCGATTCTCGCTGGCGGCGGTCTCCTACATCATCGGCGGCATGATGCTGCTGGCGGTGAGCATGCTGGGCAGCGACCACATCCCCCTGACACCGACTGTCGCATCCGTCTTCATGGCTTTGGTGGTCATCGCCAACGCGGGCTTTTACCTGCTGTTCCGCAGCGGTTTCAACCAACGCTTTGCCGACCCCAGCCTGACCATCCCGCAGATGGCCATCGGCATTCTGCTGATCACGTTCCTGATCTATTTCGCCGGATCCTACCGGGGCCTGTTGTCCATTTTCTACCTCGCCGTCATGACCTTCGGCCTGTTCCACCTCAATACCCGGCAACTGCTGGGACTGAGTGCATTCACCCTGGCGTCCTTTGCGTTCATGGCGGTACTGCTCAAGCTCAACCATCCTGACGCCGCGTCCTTCATGGACCTGTTCGCCCAATTGGCGGTCATCGGCGGCTTGCTGCCCTGGTTCGCCGTGCTGGGCGGACACATCAGCACGCTGCGGCGGCGCCTGGTCGAGGGCAACCGACGCCTGGAGCAGGCGCTGGCGCAGATCCGGGAGATCGCCATTCGCGACGATCTCACCGGCGCCTTCAACCGGCGGCACCTGATGGATCTGATCATGCACCAGAAGGCGGTGGCCGACCGCGGCAGCTACCGGTTCAGCCTGTGCATGCTCGATCTGGACTACTTCAAGCGCATCAACGACGAGCACGGTCATCTGGCCGGCGATCGCGCCCTGCGAGCGGTTGCCGAAATCCTCGCCCAGCAGGTGCGCGTGGGCGACATCATCGGCCGGTTCGGCGGCGAGGAATTCCTGATCCTTTTGAGCGAGACCCCCTTGCAAGCCGCCGCGGAGACGGCAGAGCGTCTGCGCCAGCAGATCGAACAACAAGCCGTGGCAACGGCGCCGGAAGGCGTTGCGGTCACGGCCTCGATCGGGGTCACGGAGTATCTGGCCGGCGAACCCATCGAAGCCGCCCTCTCGCGTGCCGATCGGGCGCTCTATCGGGCCAAGGCGGCCGGCCGCAACTGCGTGCGGGTGGAAATGCCGCCCGACCGCGATCCGACCCGCCGGATGATCGGTGCGGTGTGACGCACGACGCACGCGGGCGCCACAGCGGCGGCCGTCACCCCGGACCGTCGCCCACGCAATGCCGAATCACGTCCTGAGCCGCGGGGCGGCACGGACCCCGGTGCGCCATCCCGCCACGACCGGCCCCGCCCAGCAAACCCGCAGCGCAATGGCCGACGGCGCGCCGGCGATGCGCCGCAATCGCGCCATGAACACGGCTCGATGCGGGTCCAGGAACGGGGCCCGCCCCGGGCGGGGATCATGACCCCCACCGATCAACAGGACATCCCGCGCGAGTGGCACACGCTGCGCGAGATCGACGAAGGGCTCGGCCTGGCCAAAGGCAGCGCCTTTCGGGCCTTCAAGTCCTTGGCGCTACGCGAGGACTCGGATTTTCGCGTGCTGCATCCGGACCGCGATCCCGCCGTATTTCAGGCGCTGCGCAGCGCCGGCCGGATCTATGCGGGGACCCAGCGCGCCATCCTGCTCTGCGACACCGCGCGCGCGCAGGTGGAGGCGATCCTGAGGGGCGGGGCGGCGAGTTCATGACCGGCGGCATCCCCTCCGGCCATCGGACACGCTCACGAGCGGAACAGGCGGCTGTGCTGGGTTTCGTGGTGCGCACTGGCCAATGCCAGTCCTGAGAGGCTCACCCCGAGATCGGCATCCGACAAGGCCAGGCCGCTACGCAAGCCGTTTCGAATGGGCTCGTGCAGGCAGCCGAGCAGACGCTGCGCCCCCGTCTGGCCCAGGACGCCGAGCTTGATCAGCGCCGCGGCCTGATTCTCGCAATAGGCCCAGAGGTAGCCCAGAGCGGCGGTGCGCGCCGGCAGCGCGAGGTGCACGGCGGCGAGCGCGAAGGCCGCGGCATAGCTGAGCGGCGCTCGGCCGTGATGGCCCAGCCAGTCGACCATCACCGGCGCTTCCAGACTGGTCAGCAGGCGCCCCAGCGCGGCGCCGATGTGGCTGTCCTCCTCCCACAGCTCGCGCGTCTCGCGACAAGCGAGGAGCCAGCGGTTCCAAGCCCCGGCGTGGTCGAATTCGCGCGTGACGAGACATTCGTGCACGCGCAGCAGCACGGGCACCTCCAGGCGCGCCAGCCCGTGGGTCACCACGCCGTCGACCCAATGCACAGCGTCGGTTTCCGCCGTGATCCAACCCTTGTCGACGGCCGCTTCGAGCCCCTGCGACCAGGCAAACGCACCGACGGGCAAGCTGGGACTCGTCAGTTGCAGCAGACCCAGCAGCCCCGCCTCGTCCAGACGGTCGGCCGTCATGCGGCGCCGTGATGGGTATGGGCATGACCGTGACCACCAGTCGCGTAAGCGCCGGATTCGGGCTCGAAAGGCGCCTGCTCGCAGCGCACGGTCAGGCCCAATCCCTCGACCATCGCATCCAGGACATGGTCATGGCGATAGCGCAGGCTGTCGGTATCGATCTGCAGCGGGACATGCCGATTCCCCAGGTGATAGGCGGCGCGCACGAGCAGATGGCGATCGGCGGTGCATGCCACGGAAACCGTTTCCGGCGCCGCACGCACGCGGACGATCATCCCCCCCGCATCGCGGAGCCGGTCGCCGTCCCGCAGCGTCGTGCCACGCGGCAGGAGCAGCGCCCGCTCAGTGCCGTCGTCCAGCACCACGCGCTGCCGGCTGCGTTGCCGTGCATCGAAGGCCAGGGTGAGCGTGATCTCCGCGGGGTCCACGTCCGGTGCATTCGAGTGAGGCAATCGATCATGGATTTCCAGCATGACAGGACTCCGGTTGCCGCCAATGTCGAACGGGACCCATCGGCCCGATCCGGACCCCGCATTATCCCATCGATCGCGATGAAACCCGCCCCGCGCCCGCTTGCCGAAGCGCCGTTGCCGGGCCAGGTCGCTGCGTTGACGGCTTCAGGCGAATTGGTCAAACTGCGGGATCATCCCCCGATCATCCGATTGCCACGCCATGTCCGCCCGCACTGCCCGCATCGAGCGCTCCACGCTCGAAACCCGCATCAGCGTCGAGCTGAACCTGGACGGCAGCGGGGCGTCGCGCCTCGCCACCGGCCTGCCCTTCTTCGACCACATGCTGGACCAGATCGCCCGCCATGGCGCGATCGATCTCGCCATCACGGCGCAGGGCGATCTCGCCGTCGACGCCCACCATACCGTGGAGGACGTCGGCATCGCGCTGGGCCAGGCGCTCGCGCAGGCGCTGGGCGACAAGAAGGGCATTTCCCGCTACGGCCATGCCTATGTGCCGCTGGATGAGGCGCTCTCCCGGGTGGTGATCGACTTTTCCGGCCGGCCGGGACTCGAGTATGGCGTCGATTACCCTCGCGCCCGCATCGGCGATTTCGATGTCGACCTGATCCGGGAGTTTTTCCAGGGTCTCGTGAACCATGCCCAGGCCACGGTGCACATCGACACGCTGAAGGGGCGCAACGCGCATCACATCGCCGAGACGGTCTTCAAGGCCTTCGGCCGCGCCTTGCGCCATGCCGCCGCTTTCGACGAACGGCAGGCGCAGGTGATCCCCTCGACCAAGGGCAGTCTCTAACGCCATCGGATGACCGCGATGCCGACTCTCGCGATCCTGGATTACGGCATGGGCAACCTGCATTCCATGGCCAAGGCGCTGGAGCGGGTCGCGCCCGAGAGCCGGATCTGCATCACCCACTCCGCCGCGGAACTGCGCGCCGCGGACCGCATCGTCTTTCCCGGTCAGGGCGCGATCGGCCATTGCCGCGCCGAGCTCGCGCAGCGCGACCTGCTCGGCCTGCTGCCCGAGCTGGCCCGGGAAAAGCCCATGCTGGGAGTCTGTCTGGGCCTGCAGGCGGCGCTCGCTTACAGCGAGGAAAACGGCGGCACGCCGGGTCTGGGACTCTTTCCCGGGCGGGTGCAGCGGTTTCCCGCCGGCATTGCCGAGGGGCCGGGTTTGCCGCCCATCCGCATTCCCCACATGGGCTGGAATCGCGTGGAGCCGACGCGGACGCATCCCTTGTTCGCCGGCATCGCGCCCGGCAGCCGGTTCTATTTCGTCCACAGTTACTACGCGCCGGCGGAAAGCCCGGACGTGGCCGCCGTGTGCCACTACGGCGTGCCCTTCGCTGCCGCTCTGGGGCGCGGAAACTTTTTTGCGGTACAGTTTCATCCCGAGAAGAGCCAGCACGCCGGTTTGCGGCTGCTCGCCAACTTCAGCCGCTGGGACGGCTCCTGCCCGGCGCAGGTTTTCGGAGTCTGAGGTTCGCCATGCTGCTCATCCCCGCCATCGACATCAAGGACGGTCAATGCGTACGCCTGCGTCAAGGGCAGATGGACGACGTGACGGTGTTTTCGGATGATCCGGTCGCCGTCGCCGACCGCTGGATCCGGGCCGGCGCCCGGCGCCTGCATCTGGTCGACCTCGATGGCGCCGTGCAGGGCCGGCCGGTCAACCGCGACATCGTGACGCGCATCTGCGCCGCCCACCCCAATGTCCCGGTGCAGATCGGCGGCGGGATCCGCGACGAGGAAACGGTGCAGGGCTATCTCGAGGCCGGCGCGCGCTATGTGATCATCGGCACCAAAGCCGTGAACACCCCCCATTTCATCAACGACGTGTGCATGGAATACCCCAGCCACATCATCGTCGGGCTCGACGCCCGCGAGGGCAAGGTGGCCATCGACGGCTGGTCCAAGCTGTCCCATCACGACGTCATCGATGTCGCCCGACGGCTCGAAGATGACGGCGTCGAGGCCATCATCTACACCGATATCGGTCGCGACGGCATGATGGGCGGGGTCAACGTCGACGCCACGGTGGCGCTGGCCCGCAGCGTGCGGGTGCCCATCATCGCCTCGGGCGGGGTGCACGATCTCGACGACATCCGGGCGCTGTGCGCGGTCACCGACGAGGGCATCGTCGGCGCTGTGATCGGCCGGGCGCTCTACGAAGGGACGCTCGATCTGGCCGCGGCGCAGCGGCTGGTCGACGGTCTGGGCGGCTGAGGTGGCACTGGCCAAGCGCATCATTCCCTGTCTCGACGTCGACGCCGGCCGGGTGGTCAAGGGCGTTCGCTTCGAAGGGCTGCGCGACGCCGGCGACCCCGTGGAGATCGCGCGCCGTTACGATGAGCAGGGCGCCGATGAACTCGCCTTCCTCGACATCACGGCCAGCCACCAGGGACGCGATACCCTGCTCCATATGGTGGAAGCCGTTGCGGCGCAGGTGTTCATTCCCCTGACCGTGGGCGGCGGCGTACGCACCTGCGCCGACATTCGGCGCCTGCTCAATGCCGGCGCCGACAAGGTTTCGATCAACAGCGCCGCGGTGAGCAGGCCCGACTTCATCGGTGAGGCGGCCGATCATTTCGGTTCTCAGTGCATCGTCGTCGCCATCGACGCCCGCCGGGTGCCGGGCAGCGACTCGGACCCACGCTGGGAGATCTACACCCATGGCGGGCGCCGCCCCACCGGCCTCGATGCCCTGGAATGGGCCGAGCGCATGGCCGGACTGGGCGCCGGTGAGCTGCTGGTGACCAGCATGGACCGCGACGGCACGGGCCTCGGCTTCGACAATGCCCTCAACCGGGCCATCGCCGCGCGTGTCGAGGTGCCCATCATCGCCTCCGGCGGCGTGGGCGAACTCGCGCATCTGCGCGACGGTGTGCTGATCGGTCACGCCGATGCCGTACTCGCCGCCAGCATCTTCCACTTCGGCACGCATACCCTCAGCGACGCCAAGCGTTTTCTGGCCGCATCGGGCATCGAGGTGCGACTCGATGCGATCGCGGAGCCCTCATGACCGCAGCCGTGGACGACGTCGCCTGGAACGCCGAGGGCCTGGCGCCGGCCATCGCGCAGGACGCCGCCACCGGGCGGGTGCTGATGCTGGCCTGGATGAACCGCGAATCCCTGCGGGAGACGCTGGCCCGCGGCGAGGCGGTCTACTGGTCGCGTTCGCGCCAGCGCCTGTGGCACAAGGGCGAGGCCTCCGGCCATGTGCAACAGGTGCACGAGGTGCGTCTGGATTGCGACGGCGATGCCCTGCTGCTGATCGTGACCCAGCGGGACGGCATCGCCTGTCATACCGGGCGCGCAAGCTGCTTCTACAGCGTTTGGACGGCGGACCGGGGCTGGGTGGCGATCGATCCGGTCCTCAAGGACCCGAAGGACATCTATGGCGCCTGAAACCGCATTGCAGACCTACCGCGCACTGGTGGAGACCTTGCGGGCGCGCCGGGGTGCCAGTCCGGAAAGCTCCTACGTTGCCCGGCTCTATGATCAGGGGCTGGACGCGATTCTCAAGAAGATCGGCGAGGAAGCGACCGAAACGGTGATGGCGGCCAAGGACGGGGCGCCGGATGCGGTGGTTCGCGAAGTCGCGGATCTGTGGTTCCATAGTCTGGTGCTGTTGGTGCACCTGGACCTGGATCCCGATGCCGTGTGGGCCGAACTGGCCCGACGCAGCGGGGTCTCAGGGTTGGTGGAAAAGGCCGCGCGGGGCTCTTAAGCCCGGCGCAAGGAGCAAGGCGATGTTGAGTGGCGTCAGTATTTGGCAGCTTCTGATCCTGCTGGTGATCGTGGTGCTGGTGTTCGGCACCCGCCGGCTGGGCAGCATGGGCGGGGATCTCGGCGCGGCGATCCGCAATTTCCGCTCGGCACTCTCCGATGAGGATGACGGCAAGGGCGGCAAAGCGCCGGAGAACCTGCCCCCTTCCACCGCCGCGGTCAGCCCGGCGAGCGAGAAGACGCGCGACGACACGCACGCCGGTTGAGCCCGTCCCGGCGTCGCTCGCCCGGCAAACCCTGCCCGGCATCTCGGAGAGGCAGCCATGTTCGATATCGGCTTCTGGGAGCTGGTGCTGGTGTTCGTGATCGCCCTGGTCGTTCTCGGCCCTGAGCGACTGCCCGGCGCCGCGCGCCAGGTGGGCCAGTGGGTGCGCCGCATACGCGGACTGGCCTACGTCGCGCAACAGGAACTGGAACGCGAACTCAAGATCAGCGAACTGCGCCAGCAGCTCAAGGAGCACCCGGAGACGCAGCAGTTGCATCGCCTGCGCAGCGAACT
>PKCW01000265.1 GCA_002862965.1 Pseudomonadota bacterium | reverse complement strand
CCGAGGACGACGTGCTGCTGCAGAACACCGCCTACCTCTGCGCGACGCTCAACGTGGCGGCCGCACGACTGGCTGCACCTGCCGGCACGTTGCGCACATCGCGTGGAGGCCACCGCGCCCGATCAGCCGACCCTGTGGCTCGCGGTCTTTTTCCCTGCTGGCGAGTCCGAAGCGTCCTAACCCGTACCCAGGCGGGCCTGCCGGCGGTGCCGCCAGAACTCGACCACCATCGGCAACAGGCTGATGCCGATGATGAGGAAAATCACCAGGCTGAAATTGTGCTTGACCGCCGGCAGGTTGCCGAAGTGGTAGCCCAGGAAGACGAAGCCGCCGATCCAGAGCGCCCCGCCGATGAGGTTGTAGAGAAAAAAAACCCCGTAGGGCATGGCGCCGACGCCGGCGAGAAAAGGCGCAAACGTCCGCACGATGGGCACGAAGCGGGCCAGGATCACCGACTTGCCGCCGTGCCGATCGAAAAACGCCTGGGTCCGCTGCAGGTACTCGCGCCGGATCCAGCGCGAGTCGCGGTCGAACACGGCCTGTCCGGTGCGCCGGCCGACCAGATAGTTGACGTTGTCCCCCAGCACGGCGGCGACGAACAACAAGCCCATGAGCGCGCCCGGATGCATGGCGCCGGTCGCGCTGAGGGCACCGGCCGCGAACAGCAGGCTGTCGCCCGGCAGGAAGGGCATGACGACGAGCCCGGTCTCGACGAAGACGATCAGGAACAGCAATAGGTAGACCCAGGCACCGTAGTGCTGCACGAAGGCGATCAGGTGCTGGTCGACGTGCAGGATGAAATCGATCAAGGCCATCATGGCAGCGCCCCGCTCTGTGGGTCATGGAACCCGGCGTGCAGATCGCGGGAGGCAGGCGACGGCTGGCTCGCCGGCGCCCGCCCCCAACCTCAGGCCTTCAGCGGCCGGTACCGGATGCGGTGCGGCGTGTCGGCGGCGACCCCGAGACGGCGCTTGCGATCCACTTCGTAGTCGGCGTAGTTGCCCTCGAACCACACGACCTGGCTGTCGCCCTCGAAGGCGAGAATGTGCGTGGCCACCCGGTCGAGGAACCAGCGGTCATGCGAGATGACCACCGCGCAGCCGGGGAAGGTGAGCAGCGCCTCTTCCAGCGCGCGCAGGGTTTCCACGTCCAGATCGTTGGTGGGCTCGTCGAGCAGCAGTACGTTGCCGCCGGATTTCAGTACCTTGGCCAGATGCACCCGATTGCGTTCGCCGCCCGACAGCTCGCCGATGCGCTTTTGCTGGTCCGGGCCCTTGAAGTTGAAGCGGCCGACATAGGCGCGCGACACGACCTCATAGGTGCCGACGCGCAGGATGTCCTGGCCGTCTGAAATGTCTTCCCAGACGGTCTTGTTGTCGGCGAGGCTCTGCCGGCTCTGATCGACGTAGGCCAGCTCCACCGTCGGCCCCTGCCGTACGGTGCCGGCATCCGGGGCCTCCTGGCCCGCCAGCATGCGGAACAGCGTCGTCTTGCCGGCGCCATTGGGGCCGATGATGCCGACGATGCCGCCCGGCGGCAGCCGGAAGCTGAGATTCTCGAACAGCAGCCGATCGCCGAAGGACTTGCGCAGCCCCTCGACCTCTATGACCAATCCGCCCAGACGCGGGCCCGGCGGGATATACAGTTCCTGGGTCTCGTTGCGCTTCTGGAATTCCTGCGAGGCCAGCTCGTCGAACCGCGCCAGACGGGCCTTGCTCTTGGCCGTGCGCCCCTTCGGATTGCTGCGCACCCATTCCAGCTCGGCCTGCATGGCCTTGCGGTGCGAGGATTCCGCCTTTTCCTCCTGCTCCAGCCGTTTATCCTTCTGCAACAGCCAACTCGAGTAGTTGCCTTCCCAGGGGATGCCGTGGCCGCGGTCGAGCTCGAGGATCCAGCCGGCGACGTTGTCGAGAAAGTAGCGATCGTGGGTCACGGCGATCACCGTACCCTTGTAGTCATGCAAAAAGCGCTCGAGCCAGGCCACCGATTCGGCGTCCAGATGGTTGGTCGGCTCGTCGAGCAGCAGCATGTCGGGCTTGGAGAGCAGCAGCCGGCACAGCGCCACGCGACGTTTCTCGCCGCCGGAGAGTTTGGTGACGTCGGCGTCCCAGGGCGGCAGGCGCAGCGCGTCGGCGGCAATTTCGAGGGTGCGGTCCAGCTCCCAGGCGCCGGACGCGTCGATCTTGTCCTGCAGCTCGGCCTGCTCGGCGAGCAGGGCGTCGAAATCGGCATCCGGCTCGGCAAAGGCGTCGCTGATGGCGTTGAAGCGGTCTACCAGGTTCTTGATCTCGCGCACGCCGTCCTCGACGTTGCCGCGCACGTCCTTGGCCGGATCCAGCTCGGGCTCCTGCGCCAGAAAGCCGATCTTGATCCCCGGCTGCGGCCTGGCCTCGCCTTCGAATTCCTTGTCGACGCCGGCCATGATGCGCAGCAAGGTGGACTTGCCCGAGCCGTTGAGGCCCAGCACGCCGATCTTGGCGCCGGGAAAGAAGGACAGCGACACGTCGCGCAGGATCTCGCGCTTGGGCGGGACGACCTTGCTGACGCGATGCATGGTGTAGATGTATTGCGACATGAACGGGTTCCTGAATGGGCGCCGATGTCTGGAACGGCGTGGCGGACGGCAAGCGGGCGGTGCGGATCGGGTACAATACGCCGTTTTCCCGCCCCCGCCCATCTTGTCAAGGAGTCGTCCCGCCATGTTCAGCCCCAGCATGCGGATCGCCGGGTTCGATGACGAACTGCAGGCCGCCATGACCGCCGAAGCACGCCGTCAGGAAGAACACCTCGAGCTCATCGCCTCGGAAAACTATGCCAGCCCGCGCGTGCTGGAGGCGCAGGGCTCGGTGCTCACCAACAAGTATGCCGAAGGCTACCCGGGCAAGCGCTACTACGGCGGCTGCGAATACGTGGACGTGGCCGAACGGCTGGCGATCGAGCGGGCCTGCGCGCTGTTCGGCGCGAGCTATGCCAATGTGCAGCCGCACTCAGGCTCGCAGGCCAACCAGGCGGTGTACATGGCGCTGCTGCAGCCGGGCGACACCGTGCTGGGCATGTCGCTGGCCCATGGCGGCCACCTGACCCACGGCGCCTCGGTCAATTTCTCCGGCAAGATCTACCACGCCGTCCAATACGGCGTCGATGCCGAGGGCCTGATCGATTACGCGCAGATGGAATCACTGGCGCGCGAGCACCGTCCGCGCCTGATCGTGGCCGGGTTCTCGGCCTACTCGCGCGTGGTGGACTGGGCGCGCTTCCGCGCCATCGCCGACGAGGTCGGGGCTTATCTGCTGGTCGACATGGCGCACGTGGCCGGCCTCGTTGCCGCCGGGGTCTATCCCAATCCGGTGCCGTTCGCGGACGTGACGACGACCACCACGCACAAGACCCTGCGCGGCCCGCGCGGCGGCCTGATCCTGGCGCGCCCCAATGCGGAAATCGAAAAGAAGCTGAACAGCATCGTCTTTCCGGGCATCCAGGGTGGCCCCCTGATGCACGTCATCGCGGCCAAGGCCGTGGCGTTCAAGGAAGCGCTGCAGCCGGACTTCGCGGCCTACCAGCAACAGGTCGTCGACAACGCCCGCGCCCTGGCCGCGGCGCTCATGGCCCGCGGCTACCGGATCGTCTCGGGCGGCACCGACAACCACCTCATGCTGGTGGACCTGATCGGCCGCGAACTGACCGGCAAGGACGCCGAAGCGGCCCTCGGCGCCGCCAACATCACGGTCAACAAGAACGCCGTGCCCGGCGACCCGCGCTCACCCTTCGTCACCAGCGGCGTCCGGCTGGGCACCCCCGCCATCACCACCCGCGGCTTCGGCGTCACCGAGACCCGGGCGCTGGGCGAGTGGATCGCCGATGTGCTCGACCACCCGTCCGATCCCGCCGTGATCGAGCGGGTCAAGGGCGAGGTGCTGGCCGTCTGCCGGCGTCTGCCGGTCTACGCGGCCGGCTGACGCGCGGTCCGTCCATGCACTGCCCGTTCTGCGGCGCGGCCGATACCCGCGTGGTGGACTCCCGCCTCGCCGAGGACGGCGCGCAGGTGCGCCGGCGGCGTGAGTGCCCGACGTGCGGCGAACGCTTCACCACCTTCGAGCGGGCCGAGCTGGTCCTGCCGCGGGTGGTCAAGCGCGATGGGACGCGCGAGCCCTTCCACGAGGACAAGCTGCGCAGCGGCCTTCTGCGCGCGCTCGAAAAGCGCCCCGTGGCCGCCGAGGCCGTGGAATCGGCGGTGGGGCACATCCTGCGCCGCCTCCGGGCCACCGGCGAGCGCGAAGTGCCCGCGCGGCGCATCGGCGAGTGGGTGATGGAAGAACTGCGCGAGCTGGATCAGGTCGCCTATGTGCGCTTCGCTTCGGTCTATCGCAGCTTTCAGGACGTGAACGCCTTTCGCGAGGAAGTGGAGCGGCTGCAGGAGGCCGTGGCGCCCGGCAGCACCGACCGGAAACATCAGCTGTCCCTGCTGCCCGGCGCGGCCGACGGCGAGGAAGCCTCCTGATGCACGCCGAGGACGCCCGCTACATGGCCCGCGCCCTGCGTCTCGCCGAGCGGGGCATGGCGACCACCCAGCCCAATCCGCGCGTCGGCTGCGTGCTGGTGGCGGGCGGTCAGGTCGTCGGAGAAGGCTGGCACATGCGCGCCGGCGAGCCGCATGCGGAGGTCCATGCCCTGCAGCAGGCCGGCGTCCGGGCCAAGGGCGCGACGGCCTATGTGACGCTCGAACCCTGCAGCCATCACGGCCGCACCGCGCCGTGCAGCGAGGCCCTGATCGCCGCGGGAGTGACGCGCGTCGTCACCGCCATGGAAGATCCCAATCCCCTGGTGCGCGGCCGTGGCCATGCGCAGCTCCGCGCCGCCGGCATCGCGCTCACCGAAGACGTCGGCACGGCTGCGGCGCGGGCGCTGAACCCCGGCTACATCCAGCGCATGACGCAAGGCCGGCCGCGCGTCACGCTGAAGCTCGGCGCCAGCCTGGACGGCCGCACCGCCGCGGCAGACGGCGCCAGCCAATGGATCACCGGCGCGCAGGCGCGGCTCGACGTGCAGCAGTTGCGCGCCCGCAGCGGCGCCGTGCTGACCGGCAGCGGCACGGCGCTGGCCGATGACCCGGCGCTGAACGTCCGGCTGCCCGGCCACGGGATCGCGCCCGACGGCCGGGTGGTCGCCTGGCATCAGCCGCTGCGAGCGGTTCTGGACCGCCGGCTGCGGCTCGCGCCGCGCGGGCGCCTGTTCGGTCCCGGCGGCCGGCTGCTCGTGTATACGGCCGAATCCGCAGCGCCGGATCGCATGCAGGTGCTGCGCGCCGCCGGCGCCGAGGTGATCGCCCTGCCGGAGCCTGCCGGACCGGCTGCGGCGCTCGCGCATCTGGCCGGTTTGGGCGTGAACGACGTGCTGGTCGAAGCCGGACCCACGCTCGCCGGCGCATTCCTCGCGGCGCATCTGGTCGATGAACTGGTGATCTATCTGGCGCCGTCGGTGCTCGGGAACGGCGGCCGCGGCATGTTCGAGCTGCCGGACCGGGTGGGACTCGATGCACGCATCCGCTTGCGCATCCTCGAGGTGCGGGCGGTGGGCGAGGACTGGCGCGTCCGGGCGGCGCCGGTGCAACAGGAAACGGAGGCGCCTTGAGATGTTCACGGGTTTGATCAGGTCCGTCGGCGAGCTGGCCGAGCATGAAGCGCGGGGCGGCGATGTGCGCCTGCGCATCGGGCGGGCCACCGACATCGTTGCGGGTCTGGCGCCCGGCGCCAGCATCGCCGTCAACGGCGCCTGCCTCACCGCCACCACCTACACGGCGGATGGCTTCTGGGCCGATGTCTCGCGCGAGACGCTCGACTGCACGACCCTGGGCGGTCTCAGGCCCGGCGATCCGGTCAACCTGGAACCGGCGCTGCGCCCCATCGACCCCTTGGGCGGCCATCTGGTCAGCGGGCATGTCGACGGCATCGGCCGGCTCATCGACCAGCGTCCCGACGGGCGGTCCTTTCGCCTGCGCTTCGAGGCCCCCACCGCGCTCGCCCGCTACATCGCGGCCAAGGGCTCGATCTGCATCGACGGCATCAGCCTGACCGTCAACACCGTCGCCGGCGCGCTGTTCGAGGTGAACGTCATTCCGCACACCCGCGAACGCACGACGCTCGGTCACTACCAGCCCGGCCAGCGGGTGAATCTCGAGGTGGACCTGCTCGCGCGGTATCTGGAACGGCTGATGCAGAATCCGGCCGGCGAACCCCGCATCACCGAATCATGGTTAACGCAGCAGGGCTTTGCACCCCCTGCGGGAGAGGGATGAGCGCATGGCGCTGAACAGCACCGAGGAGATCATCGAAGACATCCGCCGCGGCCGCATGGTCGTGCTGATGGACGACGAGGATCGGGAAAACGAAGGCGACCTGCTGATGGCCGCCGCCCACTGCCGGGCGGACGACGTCAACTTCATGGCACGCTACGGCCGCGGCCTGATCTGCCTGACCCTGACCGCAGAACGCTGCCAGCAGCTGCGCCTGCCGCTCATGGTCAGCGCCACGGATGAAAAACACGCCACCAACTTCACGGTCTCCATCGAGGCTGCCGAAGGGGTGACGACCGGCATCTCGGCCGCCGACCGGGCGCGCACCATCCAGGCCGCCGTGCGCGCCGACGCCGTGCCGGACGATCTGGTCACCCCCGGCCACATCTTCCCGCTGATGGCGCAGAAAGGCGGCGTGCTGACCCGCGCCGGACACACCGAGGCCGGCTGCGATCTCGCCCGGCTGGCGGGCCTCGAACCGGCGGCCGTGATCGTCGAAATCCTCAGCGAGGACGGCACCATGGCGCGGCGCCCCGAGCTGGAGCGCTTTGCCGCCGAACACGGCCTCAAGATCGGCACCGTCGCCGACCTGATCCGCTACCGCCTCGAAACCGAAAAGACCGTCGTGCGCAGCGCCGAAACGCGCCTTACCACCCGCCACGGCGAGTTCCGTCTCCTCGCCTACGAGGACGCGCTCGACCGCGCCGTGCATTTCGCACTGGTGCGCGGCACGCTCGACCCCGCAGCGCCGGTGCTGGTGCGCGTGCATGTCGAGAACATCCTCACCGACCAGCTCGCCCTGGATGATCCCGAGGCCGGCTGGCCGCTGGAAGCGGCGCTCGCCTACATGGGCCGGCAGGAACAGGGCGTGCTGGTGGTGCTGCGCAAACCCGAGCCGCCGTTCGCGCTGTTGCAGCGGGTGCGCGACATCGGGCTGCCGGTGCGCCCGCCTGCGCATCGCCCCGGCATCAGCGGTGTGCTGCGCACCCACGGCATCGGCGCCCAGATCCTGAAGGATCTCGGTGTGCACCGCATGCGCGTGCTGAGTTCGACCCGCCGCTTCCAGGCCATCTCGGGCTTCGGCCTCGAGGTGGTGGACGTGGTGGCGCCCGAGTGACCTATCCTCCTTCACAAGCCTGAACACGGAACCGAATCATGTCCGCAACGACCCTCATCGAAGGCAAGCTGGTGGCGGGCGACGCCCGTTTCGCACTGGTGGCCGCACGCTTCAACGACTTCATCGTCGACGCCCTGGTGCGCGGCGCCGAGGACACCCTGCTGCGCCACGGCGCCCGCGCCGACCAGTTGACGCTGATCCGCGCGCCCGGCGCCTTCGAACTGCCGCTCGTGGTCCAGCACGCCGCACGCAGCGGCCGTTTCGACGCCGTGATCGCGCTCGGCGCGGTCATCCGCGGCGCAACCCCGCACTTCGACCATGTCGCCGGCCTGTGCGCCAAGGGCCTGGCGCAGGTCGCGCTCGAGTCGGCGCTGCCGGTGGCCTTCGGCGTGCTGACCGTGGACAACCTGGAGCAGGCCATCGAACGGGCCGGTACCAAGGCCGGCAACAAAGGCGCCGAAGCCGCGCTGTCGGCGCTGGAAATGGTCAATCTGCTGCGCGCGTTCGGGGCCTGAGTCGTGGGCCGGAGCAACAAGCCGCGCAGCCAGGCGCGGCGCCACGCCTTCCAGGCGCTCTACCAGTGGCAGCTCGCCGGCGGCACGAGTCATGAGGTGCTGGCGGCTTTTCTCGCGGACGCCGAGGGGCCGCCCTTCGACCTAGCCTATTTCACGGCGCTGGTGGACAAGGCGATCGCCGATCCGGCGCGCTGGGAAACGCTGATGGCGCGCTGGGTCACGCGCCCGCCGGGGCAGCTCGACCCGGTCGAGAAGTCGCTGCTGACAGTGGGTCTGGTCGAGCTGGCCGAGTGTCCCGAGATCCCCTACCGCGTCGTGCTCAACGAAATGGTGGAGCTGGCCAAGCTGTTCGGCTCGGCGCAAAGCCACGCCTTCGTCAACAGCGTGCTCGACAAGGCTGCGCGCGTGCTGCGCCCGATGGAAACCGCGGCGGCACCGGCACGAGGCAAGCGCGGCTGATGCGGCCGACGCCGGAATTCGCCCTCATCGACCGCTACTTCACCCGCGCGTCCCGCCGCGCCGATACCGTGCTGGGCATCGGCGACGATGCCGCCCTGCTCACCGTTCCGCCCGGGCGCTGCCTGGTTGCAACCACCGACACGATGGTCTGCGGCGCGCACTTCCTGCCCGGCGACGACCCGGCAGCGCTGGGCCACAAGCTGCTCGCCGTCAACTTGAGCGATCTGGCCGCCATGGGGGCCGATCCCGCCTGGTTCACGCTCACCCTCACGCTGCCCGCCGTCGAGCCCGACTGGCTCGACGCCTTTGCCGGCGGCCTGTTCGCGCTGGCGGATGCGGCCGGCATCGAACTCATCGGCGGCGATACCACGCAAGGGCCGCTGAGCCTCACCGTGCAGGCGCTGGGCACGGTGCCCACGGGACTGGCGCTGCGCCGGGACGGCGCGCAGATGGGCGACGGCGTCTATGTCTCGGGCACCTTGGGGGATGCCGCGCTGGCGCTGACGCTGCGCCTCG
>PKCW01000077.1 GCA_002862965.1 Pseudomonadota bacterium | reverse complement strand
CCCTCGTGCTTCATGTGCTCGACGAGTTTGCGCTGCTTGCGCAGCAGCTGCGAGGAGCCGGTCTTCCAGCTGTACTGCTCGCGGTCGAAGCGCAGCAGGCTGCCGAGCAGGAAGATGGTCAGGCAGAGATAGGGATACCAGCCGAACAGGGTCATGTTGAGGGTCGCGGACATGGGTGCTTCTCCGTCGGATTCAGGTTTGCCGCGCCCGTCGGGGCACGGCGGGCAGGGGAACGCTGGCCACCGTCGCGCCCGCGCCTTCGCAGGCCGCCGCGTCGGGACCGAACAGCACCGGCGGCTCGGCCCACTCGGCATCGAGTTCGGCCAGCAGATCGCTCGCCAGGTTGACTGCCACGGTAGGGAGCGACTGGTCGCCGGCCGCGCTGCGGATCGCCCGCAAGACGGTGGCATAGCCGCTGTCGCGCGCCCGCAGCCGCTCTTCGAGCGCGGCGAGGATCTGCAGCGTCTCGGCCAGCAGCGATTGGGCCTCGTCGAGCGGTCGGGTCGAGAGGTATTCGAGGAACAGCGGCAGGTAGTCCGGCAGTTCGTTGCCGACCCGCTCCAGTCCGCCCTGTTCGTAGAGCGCGGCCAGATCGACCAGCGCCTGGCCGCGGTCGCGGCTCTCGCCATGGACATGCTCGAACAGGTGGAGCGACAACTGGCGACTGCGGTCGAACAGCGCCACGTAGTGCTCCTGCAGGTCGATCAGATCGGCCTGCTCGATGAAGGCGCAGAAGCCCTCCAGCTCGGCCAGAACCGCCGGCGCGATTTGCCCTTCAGCCGCGACGAGCGCGCGAATCTCGGCGATGGCCGCCTGCAACGTCTCACTCGGATAGCAGAGCAGCGCCGACAGCGCCTTGAAAGTGGCGCTCATTTCAGCACCTCCACGGGGGTATGTGGCTGACTGCCCTGCGCCGGGCTGAAGCGTTTCAGCGGCGTGAACAGCTCGGCCTTCGAGCTGCCGCCGGAGCAGCCGTTGCCGAAGGAGAAGCCGCAATTTCCGCGCAGTGCGTAGACATCCTCATGCACCTCGCGGTGGGTGGTGGGGATGACGAAGCGGTCTTCGTAGTTGGCGATCGCCATGATCCGGTACATCTCCTCGATCACCGCGCCCGACAGGCCGACCCGGGTGGCGATCGACTCATCGATGCGCCCTTCGACGCTCTTGGCACGCATGTAGCCGCGCATCGCCAGCATCCGCTCCAGCGCCAGTGCCACCGGTGCCTCGTCGCCGGCGGTCAGCATGTTGGCGAGGTAGCGCAGCGGGATGCGCAGCGAGCGCACATCCGGCAGGCCGGCGTCGATGCCGATCTGCCCGGCGGTCGCGGCCGACTGGATCGGCGACAGTGGCGGCACGTACCAGACCATCGGCAGTGTGCGGTACTCCGGGTGCAGCGGAAAGGCGATCTTCCACGCCATCGCCATCTTCCACACCGGCGAGTGGCGCGCCGCCTCGAGCCAGCTCTCGGGAATGCCCTCGGCGCGGGCCTGGGCGATCACCGCCGGGTCGTGCGGATCGAGGAAGAGATCGAGCTGCGCCTGGTAGAGATCACGCTCGTCCGCGGCGCTGGCCGCCGCCTCGATGCGGTCGGCGTCATAGAGCAGCACGCCGAGGTAGCGGATCCGGCCGACGCAGGTTTCCGAACAGACCGTCGGCTGTCCCGACTCGATGCGCGGGAAGCAGAAGATGCACTTCTCCGATTTGCCGCTCGACCAGTTGTAGTAGATCTTCTTGTAGGGACAGCCGGAGACACACATCCGCCAGCCGCGGCATTTGTCCTGATCGATCAGCACGATGCCATCTTCCTCGCGCTTGTAGATGGCGCCGGAGGGGCAGGCAGCGACACAGGTCGGGTTGAGGCAGTGCTCGCACAGCCGCGGCAGGTACATCATGAAGGTGTTCTCGAACTGGCCGTAGATGGCCTTCTCCACCCCCGCGAAGTTGACATCGGCGCTGCGCGTGGCGAACTCGCCGCCGAGAATCTCCTCCCAGTTCGGCCCCCATTCGATCTTCTCCATGCGCTCGCCGGTGATCGCCGAGCGCGGGCGCGCCGTCGGAAAGGCCTGGGACTCGCGGGCGCTCTGCAGGTGTTCGTAATCGAAGTTGAACGGCTCGTAGTAGTCGTCGATCTCGGGCAGGTCGGGATTGGCGAAGATGTTCGCCAGCACCCGCCACTTGGCACCGATGCGCGGTTCGATGCGGCCATTCGGCTTGCGCCGCCAGCCGCCGTTCCAGCGCTGCTGGTTCTCCCAGTCGCGGGGGTAGCCGATGCCCGGCTTGGATTCGACGTTGTTGAACCAGGCGTACTCGACCCCTTCGCGGCTGGTCCAGACGTTCTTGCAGGTGACCGAACAGGTGTGGCAGCCGATGCATTTGTCGAGGTTGAGCACCATGCCGATCTGTGCGCGGATTTTCATCGTGCAACCTCCTCAGGATGCCTGGGTGCCAAGTGGCGCTTCGAGCCAGTCGATCTTCGCCATCTTGCGGATCACGACAAACTCGTCCCGGTTGGAGCCGACCGTGCCGTAGTAGTTGAAACCGTAGGACTGCTGGGCATAGCCGCCGATCATGTGCGTCGGCTTGAGCACCGTGCGGGTGCAGGAGTTGTGGATGCCGCCGCGCTGGCCGGTGATCTCCGAGCCGGGGGTGTTCATGATCTTCTCCTGCGCGTGGTACATGAACAGCGTGCCCTCGCGGATGCGCTGCGACACCACCGCGCGTGCGGTGAGGGCGCCGTTGGCGTTGAAGGCCTCGACCCAGTCGTTGTCGCGGATGCCGGCCTTCTGCGCGTCGGTTTCCGAGATCCACACCACCGGCCCGCCCCGGTTCAGCGTCAGCATCAGCAGGTTGTCGGAATAGGTGGAGTGGATGCCCCACTTCTGGTGCGGGGTGATGAAGTTGAGCACGATCTCGGCCTCGCCGTTGGGCTTGAGACCCTTCACCCAGGTGGTCTTCAGGTCGAGCGGCGGCTTGTAGAGGCAGAGCGCCTCGCCGAAGGCGCGCATCCACAGGTGGTCCTGATAGAGCTGCTGCCGGCCGCTGAGGGTGCGGAACGGGATCAGTTCGTGGATGTTGGTGTAGCCGGCGTTGTAGCAGACCTGGTCGCTCTCGAGGCCGGACCAGATCGGCGAGGAGATGATCTTGCGCGGCTGGGCCAGCAGGTCGCGAAAGCGGATCTTCTCATCCTCCTTCGGCAGCGCCAGATGGGCATGCGGGCGACCGGTCTTCTGCTCCAGCGCCTCCCACGCCTTCACCGCGACGCTGCCGTTGGTTTCGGGCGCCAGCGCCAGAATCGCCTCGCAGACATCGATGTCGCGCTCGAGCCGCGCCAGGGCGTCGGCCGTCCCCGGCGCAGACACCGCGCCATTGATCTGTCGCAGCCGCTCGACATCCTCGCGGGTGTTCCAGACGAGCCCCTTGCCCGCATTTCCGACCTGATCCAGCAGCGGCCCCAGGGCGGTGAAGCGCTGGTAGAGATTCGGGTAGTCGCGCTCGACCACGCTGATCTGCGGCATGGTCTTGCCGGGAATCGGCTCGCACTCGCCCAGATACCAATCCTTCACGTCGAGCGCCTGCGCCAGTTCGCCGGCGCTGTCGTGCTGGATCGGGCTCAGCACCACATCCTTCTCGACCCCCAGCACCTCCGGCGCGACGGCCGAGAATGCCTTGGCGATCGCCTTGAAGATCTCCCAGTCCGACTTGCTCTCCCAGGCCGGGTCCACCGCCGCACCGAGCGGGTGGATGAAGGGGTGCATGTCGCTGGTGTTGAGGTCGTTCTTCTCATACCAGGTCGCGGTCGGCAGCACGATGTCGGAGTAGACCGCGGTGGTCGACATGCGAAAATCGAGCGTCACCAGCAGGTCGAGCTTGCCCTCGGGGGCCTCGTCGTGCCAGGCGACCTCGCGCGGCTTCTGCCGCCCCTCCTGCCCCAGATCCTTGCCCTGCACCCCGTGGGGCGCGCCCAGCAGGTGCTTGAGGAAGTACTCGTGCCCCTTGCCGGAGGAGCCGAGCAGATTGGAGCGCCAGACGAACAGGTTGCGCGGCCAGTTGGCCGGGTCGTCGGGGTCCATGCAGGAGAGTTCGAGCCGGCGCGACTTGAGCTCGCCGACGGTGTAGGCCACCGGGTCGACGCCGGCCGCGGCGGCCGCCCGCGCCACCTCCAGCGGATTGGTCTTGAGCGCGGGGGTCGACGGCAGCCAGCCCATCCGTTCGGCGCGGGCGTTGAAGTCGATCATCGCCCCGTCCCACACGCCTTCCGGCGCGGTGGGCGAGAGGATCTCGCTCATCTCCACGGTCTCGTAGCGCCACTGGTCGGTGTGGGCGTAGAAGAACGAGGTCGAGTTCTGCTGGCGCGGCGGGCGGATCCAGTCGAGGGCAAAGGCGATCGGCGCCCAGCCGGACTGCGGACGCAGCTTCTCCTGACCGACGTAGTGGCTCCAGCCGCCGCCGGATTGGCCCACGCAGCCACACATCACCAGCATGTTGATGACGCCACGGTAGTTCATGTCCATGTGGTACCAGTGGTTCATCGCCGCGCCGATGATGACCATCGACCGGCCGCGGGTCTTCTCGGCGTTGTCGGCAAAGCCGCGCGCCACCGCCAGAATCTGCTCGCGCGGCACGCTGGTGATCTGCTCGGCCCAGGCCGGCGAGTAGGGTTCGGGGTCGTCGAAATCGCGCGGCATGTGCTCGCCGCCAAGGCCCTGATCGACGCCGTAGTTGGCCAGAAACAGGTCATAGACCGAGGCGATGAGCAGCTCGCCCTCCTTCAGCTTCAGCCGCTTGACCGGCACGTTGCGCACCAGCACGTCGGGGTGATCGGTCGCGGCGAAGCCGTTGCTGGCCGAGTTGGCGAAATAGGGGAAGCGCACCCCCACCACGGCCTCATGCACCCCCTTGAGGCCGAGGCGCAGCGTGGTGTCGCGGCCGGCGGCGTCTTTCTCTTCCAGGTTCCACTTGCCGGCATCGTCGCGCCCCTCCGGGCCCCAGCGAAAGCCGATCGAACCGGTGGGCACCACCACCTCGCCGCTCGACTCATCCAGCGCCACCGTCTTCCATTCGGGGTTGTTGCCCTGCCCCAGCCCATCGTCGAAGTCGGAGGCGCGCAGCAGGCGCTCGGCGACATACGCCCCCTCCTGTGGCACCAGCCGCACCAGCAGCGGCAGGTCGGAGTATTTGCGCAGGTAGTCGCGGAAGTAGGGCACCTGCCGGTCGACGTGGAACTCCTTCAGGATCACATGGCCGAACGCCATCGCCAGCGCCGCATCGGTGCCCTGCTTCACGGCGACCCACAGATCGGCGAATTTCGACGCCTCGGAGTAGTCGGGGCAGATGACCACGCTCTTGGCACCCCGGTAGCGGGCCTCGGTGTAGAAGTGGGCATCGGGGGTGCGAGTCTGGGGCACGTTCGAGCCCCACAGCATCAAGAATCCCGAGTTGTACCAGTCCGCGCTCTCTGCGACGTCGGTCTGCTCGCCCCAGGTCTGCGGGGAGGCTGGCGGCAGGTCACAATACCAGTCGTAGAACGAGCCGCAGCCGCCGCCCAGCAGTTGCAGGTAACGCGCCCCGGCGGCATAGGAGATCATCGACATCGCCGGAATCGGCGAGAAGCCGAACACCCGGTCGGGTCCCCAGCGCTTGACGGTGTAGGCGTTGGCGGCGGCGATGATCTCGGTGATCTCGTCCCAGCCGGCGCGCACGAAGCCGCCATGGCCGCGGATCGACGTATAGGCGCGCCGCTGCGCGGGATCCTCGACGATGGCGGCCCAGGCCGCGACCGGAGGGAGGGTCGCCCGCGCGGTGCGCCACGACCGCAGCAGCCGGCCGCGGATCAGCGGGTATTTCACCCGGGCGCCGGAGTAGAGGTACCAGCTGTAGCTGGCGCCGCGCGCGCAGCCGCGCGGCTCGTGGTTGGGCAGGTCGGCGCGGGTGCGCGGGTAGTCGGTCTGCTGGGTTTCCCAGGTGACGATGCCGCCCTTGACGTAGATCTTCCACGAGCAGCTGCCCGTGCAGTTCACGCCGTGGGTGGAGCGCACGATCTTGTCGTGCTGCCAGCGCTTGCGGTAGCCCTCCTCCCAGCTGCGGTCCTCCTGGGTCACGATGCCGTGCCCCCCGGAAAAATCGCCGACGGTTCTGCGAAAGAAGGTGAGCCGATCGAGAAAGTGCGACATGGTGGTGGTCCCCGGTTACTTGGCCAAGGCCGGTTGAGCAGGTGTGGCGCCGCGCTGCCGTTCTAGGTCATGCAGCAGACCGCCCTTGCGGGTGTAGACGCCCCAGGTGATGACGAGGCAGCTGACGTAGAAGACGAGGAAGCCCCACAGTGCCGCCTGCACACCGCCGGTCAGCGCGATCGAGGTGCCATAGCTCTTCGGGATGAAGAAGGCACCGAAGGCGGCGATCGCCGAGGTGAAGCCGGTGATGGCCGCGGCCTCCTTCTCGACCTGCCGCTGCCGGCTCTCGGCGTCGGCATCGGGCATCAGCCGCTGCAACTCCCTGGTCATGATCGCCGGGATCATCTGGAAGGTGGAGGCATTGCCGATGCCGGTGGCGCAGAACAGCGCCAGGAAGCTGGCGAAGAAGATCGGGAAACTCTGCATCTCCAGCCCATAGAGCACACCGCCGACGCCGGCCATCATCGCCACGAAGACCCAGAAGGTGACGCGCCCGCCGCCATACTTGTCCGCCACCCAGCCGGTCAGCGAGCGCGACAGCGCGCCGACCAGCGGACCGAGAAAGGCCAGTTGCAGGGCGTTGACTGCGGGGAACTGGGACTTGGTCAGCAGCGGAAAGGCCGCCGAATAGCCGATGAAGGAGCCGAAGGTGCCGGTGTAGAGCCAGCACATGATCCAGTTGTGCCGGCGCTGGAAGATGACCGACTGCTCGGAGAACGACGCCTTGGCCGAGGCGATGTCGTTCATGCCGAACCAAGCGGCAATCGCCGCGGCGGCGATGAATGGCACCCAGATGAAGCCGGCATTCTGCAGCCACAGGCTCGTCGTCTTGTCACCCTGGGTCGCGACCTGCGGATCGCCGCCGAGCGCGCCGAACACGCCGGCGGTGATCACCAGCGGCACCAGAAACTGCACCACGCTGACTCCCAGGTTGCCGAGCCCGGCGTTGAGCGCCAACGCATTGCCCTTCTCTGCCTTAGGGAAGAAGAACGAGATGTTGGCCATCGAAGAGGCGAAATTGCCGCCACCGAGGCCGCACAACAGGGCCAGCAGCAGGAAGATCCAGTAGGGGGTTTCTGGATTTTGCACGGCAAAGCCGATACCGAGGGCGGGGATCATCAGCGACCAGGTGGTCAGCGTCGTCCATAGCCGTCCGCCGAAGATCGGCACCATGAATGAGTAGAAGATGCGCAGCGTCGCGCCCGACAATCCCGGCAGCGCGGCGAGCCAGAACAGCTCATTGGTGCTGTAGCGAAAGCCGATGGCCGGCAGCTTGGCGACCACCACCGACCAGACCATCCACACCGCGAAGGAGAGCAGCAGACAGGGGATCGACAGCCAGAGGTTGCGGCGGGCAATCGGTCGGCCTTCCCGCACCCAGAACGCGTGGTCTTCCGGCCGCCAGTGGGCCAGTACCCGATGAGAGCCCAGAACGCCAACCTGTTTGGCGCCGTGAATCTCCTCCATCTCGGGCAGTTCCGGCAGCTTTCGGAGCACGGGAGCCGCCGCCTCGCGCTCCATGCGCAGGATTGCCAGATGCATCCACACCAGGGCGGTGCTCACCAAAACGAACAGCGCCATGAAGCAGCTCGTCCACAGTCCGGTGAGGTCGAGCAGGATGCCGAACAGGATCGGCAGAACGAAGCCGCCCAAACCGCCGATCATGCCGACCAGACCGCCCACCGCGCCGACATGCTCCGGGTAGTAGACCGGGATGTGCTTGTAGACCGCTGCCTTGCCCAGCGCCATGAAAAAACCGAGCACGAAGACGATGACGACGAAGCCGGCCAGACTCATTTCGATGTGGAACGAGAAAGTCTCCTTCGCCCCATGCACCACGTAGTCCGTCGGCGGATAGGAGAGCAAAAAGGTCGCGACGATGGAGACGAGGAAGGTCCAGTAGAGCACCCGCCGCGCGCCATAGACATCGGAGAGGTGACCACCATAGGCACGGAAGAAGCTGGCCGGAATCGAGAACAGCGCCGCGATCATCCCGGCGCTCCTGATGTCGAGTTGGTAGACCTGCATTAGATAGCGCGGCAGCCACAGCGCCAGGGCGACAAAGGCGCCGAAGACAAAGAAGTAGTAGAGCGAGAAGCGCCAGACCTGCACGTTCTTCAGCGGCTCCAGTTCGAGCCAGGCGCTTTTGGGCTTGATGCCGGCACGGCGACGCTCGACGAGCACCGGATCATCCTGGGTCGTCAGCCAAAACAGCACGGCGGTGATGGCCAAGCCCGCCGCCCAGAGCTGCGCGACGCTCTGCCAGCCGAACGCCACCAGCGCGAAGGGGGCGAGCAGCTTGGTGACGGCGGCGCCGATGTTGCCCATGCCGAAGATACCGAGCGCGGTGCCCTGCTTCTGCTGCGGGTACCAGCGGGAGACGTAGGCCACCCCGACGGCGAAGGAGCCGCCGGCGATGCCGACCCCCAGTCCCGCCAGCAGGATCTGCGGATAGGTTTCGGCCTGCGAGAGCAGCCAAGTGGCCGCAGCGGCGGCGAGCATGGTGAGGGTGAAGACCAGCCGGCCGCCGTAGAGGTCGCTCCAGACCCCCAGCGCCACGCGGATCAGCGAGCCGGTCAGAATCGGCATGCCGACCAGCAGGCCGAACTGGGTCTCGCTCAGGCCGAGCTCTTCGCGAATGCGGATGCCGATGATCGAAAAGATGGTCCATACCGCGAAGCAGACGGTGAAGGCCACCGTGCTCGCGCTCAGGATGCGGGTCGATTGGGGATGGGCCTGAGTGTTCATCGTCGGGTTTCCTTCTTATGGATGGGTTCGACCGACAGGGGCCTGATTCGCGGTTGTCGTTAAAGTGGCAGGGGCGGTAGCTGTTCGCATTGAT
>PKCW01000139.1 GCA_002862965.1 Pseudomonadota bacterium | reverse complement strand
CACCGGCGCGCCTTGCTGAATGCCTAGAAGACCCCAAGCAAAAAGCACTCTAAAAATAAACACTTGAACATATCTTCATGTGTGTTATTATTTGTCTACGGGGTATCCGAAAGGCGTAAGGACCACGCCATTATTTTTAACGTCAAGGAGTATTGACCATGTCCAAGAAAATTCGCTTTGCTGTTCTGCTTTCCGCACTTTTTGCTGCTGGAGTAAACGCTCAACCGTTCGCCGCAGATATGACACGGCAACAGGTCCAAGAGGATCTGGCTGCTTGGAGGCAATCTGGGCTGGAAGCGTTGTCTCGCGGCGAAAGCGGCCCGGATACGTTCAGCCCTCAATACCAGGCTGCCTTTCAGCGCTACTTGCAATTGACCCAAGGTGATATGTATCAGGCGCCCTCAGCAGGAAAGACTCGTGCTGAAGTGATGGCTGATTTGGAACTGTGGAAAATCTCCGGCATGCACGCGTTCACCTCGCGCGGAATCACCACCGCTTCGCACACCCAAGCCTACCAACAAGCCTACGAGAGCTATCTCCAGCTCAAGCTGGGTGCGGCTTACAAGGCTCCGGTGGCATTGACTCGTGCTCAAGTAAAGAGTGATTTGGCAGATTGGCAGGTTGCGGGAATGGCTGGATTCTGGGCTGGTGAGCAGACGCCTGATACCTATAGTGATGCCTACCGCACCGCATTTGAAACCTACCAGATGCTGCGCAACAAAAAATGACTTAATGGCAGCTGCATAAAGCAGCGGTCGGATGGTTCAGCCAGAAAGAGATTCTTTCTTTTTTTTGAATAAACATACAAACAAGTGTTCATTTGTTTGCATAACATTCCGATCGCTGATTTGTGCGTCCTGCCACGGCGATTACTCAGAGAACCAGGAGATTGATATGTCTTTGGAAACATTGGACGGCACAGGAGCGCAGGACGAACAACTGGGCTTTCGGGTCGAAGGTATGGATTGCGCCAGTTGCGTCGGCAAGATTGAAACAGCGCTTGGTCGAATTGATGGCGTATCAAATGTACAGGTTAATTTTACAAATGAGACGCTGACGTTGACGCGCAGCACAAGTAGCCGAAATACTGCACGCGACATTGCCAAGAAAATCCGGTCCCTGGGCTTCGACGTGCAGGCACTGCCCGCGTCCGAAATGTCCGCAGCACCTGCACCGCGCCATGCGGCCCACGCGCATGACCACGCCGGCTGCGGCGGCCACCATGACCATGGGCATGCCCACGACCACGGGCACGATCATTCGCACGGCAAAGCGTGCGGTGATGACCATGGGCATGGCCATGCTCACGGCCATGCCCATGACCACGGTCACGATCACGGGGCCTGCAGCGGGCATGACCATGCGCCGGCCTCTGCCTTCCGTGGAGCACCCAGCACGCCCCCCAACGTGTCCATGCGCGTCGAGGGCATGGACTGCGCCAGTTGCGTCGGCAAGATCGAAACGGCGCTCGCTCGCATGGATGGCGTGTCCGATGCCCGCATAAACTTCACCGCAGAAACGCTGGAATTGACGCTCGCGTCTGGCGGCCCCACGCAGCTCGGCCACATCGAGAAGACCATCAAGAGCCTGGGCTTCGGCGTCTCCGACGTGCGCCGCCATGCTGGCTCAGCACCCGCGGCCCCAGCAGCAGCATCGACGGCGCGCCATCAGCGCTGGTGGCAGACGAAGAAAGGCAAGCACGTGCTGGGCCTGGGCGGCCTGATGGGCTCGGCCTACGCGATCGCGCAGTTCGTTCCTGGCTACGCTGAATGGATCTTCGCCGCTGCGGTGATCGCGGGCGTGCTGCCGTTCGCTCGCAAAGCCTTCGCGCTGGCTGTGTCAGGCTCGCCGTTCTCTATCGAAACGCTGATGGTCGTCGCCTCGCTGGGCGCGCTCGTGATAGGCGAGGCCGAGGAAGCTGCTGCCGTGGTGTTCCTGTTCGCGATCGGCGAGCTGCTGGAAAGCGTGGCCGCCGGCCGCGCGCGCGCCGGCATCAAGGCGCTGGCCTCCCTGGTGCCTAAGACGGCGGTACTGCTCGATGCCGCGGGCGGGCAGCGCGAAGTGCCCGCCGCTTCCCTGCGCGTGAGCGACCGCGTGCTGGTGCGCCCTGGTGACCGGGTGCCTGCGGACGGCAAGATCCTCCGCGGTGAAAGCAGCCTGGACGAGTCGCCTATCACCGGCGAGTCCGTACCGCGTCAAAAGGCTATCGGTGCCGACGTGTTCGCCGGCTCCATCAACGTCGATGGCGTGCTCGAAGTACAAGTCGAGAAGACGGCATCGGACAACACCATTTCTCGCATCATCCAACTGGTGGAGCAGGCGCAGTCCTCCAAGGCGCCCACGGCTCGCTTCATCGAAAAGTTCAGCCGCTACTACACCCCTGCCGTCATGGCCATCGCGGCGTTGATCGTGGTGGTTCCGCCACTTGCCATGGGTGGCGACTGGGGTACCTGGCTGTACCGCGGCCTCGCACTGCTGTTGATTGCCTGCCCATGTGCGCTGGTGCTCTCCACACCGGCGGCCATCGCCTCGGGCCTTGCGGTGGCCACGCGACGGGGCCTGCTGATCAAGGGTGGCAACGCGTTGGAAACCATCGGCCGCGTGCGCGCCATTGCCTTCGACAAGACTGGCACGCTGACCGAGGGCAAGCCGCGCATCACCGAGGTCCTGCCCTTCGGGCTGTTCAAGCATCAACAGGTCCTTGCGCTTGCCGCCGCTGTCGAGTCCGGCTCAAACCATCCCTTGGCGAAGGCCATTGTCGCCCATGCCAAGAGCCTGGACGTGGCGATTCCCCAGGCCACGGGCGCATCGGCCATTGCCGGCAAGGCGGTGCGCGCCACCGTGAACGGCAGTGCGCTCGCTGTCGGATCGCCCGCCCATGCGGAACAGACGGCCACGCTGACAGCCGCGCACCGCAGGGAAATCGACAAGCTGGAGGATGGCGGCAAGACCGTGGTGGTCCTGTTCGACGAAGCCAGCAAGAACGTTCTGGGCCTGCTGGCCCTGCGCGACGAGCCCCGCCGCGACGCGCGCGAAGGCGTGGCCCAGCTCAACGCCATGGGCGTGCGCTCGGTCATGCTGACCGGCGACAACCGCCGCACCGCGCAGGCGATCGCCGGCAAGCTGGGCATCGAGTGGGAGGCCGAGCTGCTGCCGCAGGACAAGCTGCGCTTGGTCAACGAGATGAAGCGTGATGCCAAGGTGGCGATGGTCGGCGACGGCATCAACGACGCGCCGGCCCTGGCGACCGCCGACGTGGGTATCGCCATGGGCGGCGGCACGGACGTGGCGCTGGAAACCGCCGATGCCGCGCTGCTCAAGAGCCGCGTCACGGACGTGGCCCACCTGGTGGCCCTGTCGCGGGCGACGATGGCCAACATTCACCAAAACGTCGTATTCGCCATTGGCCTCAAGGGCTTGTTCCTGGTCACCACCGTGTTGGGTATCACCGGCTTGTGGGTTGCCGTGCTGGCCGACACCGGCGCCACGGCCCTGGTCACGCTGAACGCACTGCGCCTGCTGCGCTTCAAGGGCGCGCCTGAGGCCAACCACGGCGACGACGCCGGGCGTCCCACCACCTTGTCCGTGCCGTCTGCCCGCTGAGGCAACAAGAGGGCTTGACCTTGCCGTCGTTGTAACGCCTAGCCTCCACACAAATGTCTGCAGAGCGCTTCGGAAGGGCCGGAGTCCTGCATCCAAGAAAGGGTCACTTCCATGCGTAAAAAAATCAGAATCATTGTGGTGGCAGGCGTCATCGCAGCCGTCGGGGGGATAGCGATCGCTGCCCGCGACGCCAAGGACGAGGGCAAGGCCGCGGCGCCCCCGGCGGGCGCGCCGATGGCGCCGCAGGTGCCCGTGGCCGAGGTCATTACCCGCACGGTCGCGCCATCGGCCGAGTACACCGGCTTCCTGGCCGCGCCCAAGACCGTCGAGCTGCGCTCGCGGGTCGGCGGCGCCGTCGATGCGGTGAGCGTTCCCGAAGGTAGCCTCGTGCGCAAGGGCCAACTGCTGTTCCAGATCGACCCGAGGCCGTTCCAGGTTGCGCTCGACACGGCCGTGGCGCAACTGCGTCAGGCCGAGGTGCTGGCCAGCCAGGCCCAGGCCGACTTTGACCGCGCCGAGCGCCTGGTGGCGACCGGCGCCGTCGCGCGCAAGACCTATGACGATGCCGCCTCCGCACGCAACGCGCGCCAGGCTCAGGTGCAGGCGGCTAAGGCCGCCGTTGCTGCGGCTCAGCTGGACCTGTCCTACGCCCGCGTCACTGCGCCCATCGCCGGGCGCGTCGACCGCGTGCTCGTGACCGAGGGCAACTTGGTCAGCGGTGGCGGCGCCGGCGCGGCCACGCTGCTGACCACGATCGTATCCATCGACCCGTTGCACGTGTACTTCGACATTGATGAGGCCACCTATCTCAACGTCGTCAGCCGCTCGCGGCCCGCTGCGGGCGCCGGTAGCAAGGCTTCGCTGCCCGTGCAGGTCGGGCTGACCACGGACAAGGGTTTCCCGCACAGGGGCGCGCTCGACTTCGTGGGCAACACCATTGACCGAAGCACCGGCACGATCCGCGCGCGCGCCGTTGTGCCCAACCCGGATGGGCGCATGGCACCCGGCATGTTCGCCCGGGCCAAGCTGTCCACCGGCGCGGCGCGCGAGGCCGTCCTGATCGACGATCAGGCCGTGGGCACCGACCAAGGGCGCAACTACGTGCTGGTCGTGGGCGAGAACAACCAGGCCCAGTACCGGCCCATCGAACTGGGGCCGGTGGTGGACGGGCTGCGCGTCATCAACGGCGGCCTGCAGGCCGGTGAGAAGATCATCATCAAGGGCCTCGTGCGCCCCGGCATGGCGGTCACGCCGCGCATGGTGCCCATGCAGGCGCCCGCGGCACCGGCCGCCGGCGCGACCGGCGCGACCAAGGCTGCGGCAAACGCTCCGGCTCCCGCTGCGGCGCCTGCCAAGGCCGGTGGCGCGGACCCCGCCAAGGCTGACGGCGCGGCCGGCTCGGCGGAGGCCCGCAAATGAATTTCCCCCGCTTCTTCATCAACCGGCCGATCTTCGCCATCGTCCTGTCGGTGCTGATGCTGATCGCGGGCGCGATCAGCTATTTCCAGCTCCCCCTGAGCGAGTACCCCCAGGTCACGCCGCCGACGGTGCAGGTCACCGCCAGCTATCCCGGCGCCAACCCGCAGGTGATCGCCGACACCGTGGCATCGCCGCTGGAGCAGGCGGTCAACGGCGTGGAAGGCATGATGTACATGCAGTCCCAGATGTCCACGGACGGGCGGATGGTGCTGACCATCTCGTTCGAGCAGCACATCGACCCCGACGTCGCGCAGATCCAGGTGCAGAACCGCGTCTCACGCGCGCTGCCCCGGTTGCCGTCCGAGGTCCAGCGCATCGGCGTGGTCACCGACAAGACCGCGCCCGATATTCTCATGGTGGTGCATATGCTCTCGCCGGGGGACCGCTACGACCCGCTGTACGTGTCCAACTACGCGATGCTCAACGTGCGCGACGAACTGGCGCGCCTGCCGGGCATCGCCAACGTGATCATCGGCGGTGAAGGCGAGTACGCAATGCGCGTCTGGCTCGACCCCGAGAAGGTCGCATCGCGGGGCATGACCGCCAGCGATGTGGTCGCCGCCATCCGCGAGCAGAACGTGCAGGTCGCAGCCGGCTCGATCGGCCAGCAGCCGAATGCGTCGGCCGCCTTCCAGGTCAGCGTCAATGCGCTGGGGCGCCTGACCACCGAAGAGCAGTTCGGCGACATCGTGATCAAGGCCGGCGCCAACGGCCAGGTGACCCGCCTGCGCGACGTCGCACGCCTGGAACTGGGCTCGGACAACTACACCATGCGCGGCCAGCTCGACGGCGAGAACGCGGTCGGCCTGCAAATCCTGATGACGCCCGGCTCCAATGCCCTGGACACGTCCAGCGCGGTGCGCGCGACGATGGAGCGGCTGCAGGCCAAGTTCCCCGAAGGCATCGAGTACAAGATCGCCTACGACCCCACAGTCTTCGTGCGCGCCTCGCTCCAGTCCGTCGCCGTCACGCTGCTGGAGGCCATCCTCCTGGTGGTGATCGTGGTGGTGCTGTTCCTGCAATCTTGGCGCGCGTCGATCATTCCACTGATCGCCGTGCCGGTCTCGCTGGTCGGCACGTTCGCGGTGATGCACATGTTCGGCTTCTCGCTGAACACGCTGTCGCTGTTTGGCCTCGTGCTCTCCATCGGCATCGTGGTGGATGACGCCATCGTGGTGGTGGAGAACGTGGAGCGCCACATGGCGCTGGGCGAATCGCCCAAGGATGCGGCGCGCAAGGCGATGGATGAAGTGACTGGCCCGATCCTGGCCATCACCTCGGTGCTGGCAGCGGTCTTCATCCCCTCGGCGTTCCTGTCGGGGCTGCAGGGCGAGTTCTATCGCCAGTTCGCGCTGACCATCGCGTTCTCGACCATCCTGTCGGCGATCAACTCGCTTACGCTGTCGCCAGCGCTGGCCGCCATCCTGCTCAAGCCGCACCACGGCGCGGCCAAGCCCGATCGTCTCACGCGCATCATCGACGGCGTGTTCGGCGGCTTCTTCCGCCGCTTCAACCGCTTCTTCGATCGTGCCTCGAATTCCTACGTCGGGGGCGTGCGCCGCGCGGTGCGCGGCAGCGCCATCGTGCTGCTGCTCTACGTCGGCTTCCTGGGCCTGACCTGGCTGGGCTTCCACAAGGTGCCTGCGGGCTTCGTGCCGGCCCAGGACAAGTACTACCTCGTGGGCATCGCCCAGCTTCCGACCGGCGCCTCGCTGGATCGCACCGAGGCGGTCGTCAAGGAGATGACCAAGATCGCACTGGCTGAGCCGGGCGTCGAGAGCGTGGTGGCCTTCCCGGGCCTGTCGGTCAATGGACCGGTGAACCAGCCGAACACCGCGCTGATGTTCGCCATGCTCAAGCCCTTCGATGAGCGCAAGGACCCGTCGCTGTCGGCCTTCGCCATCCAGGGCAAGCTCATGGGCAAGTTCAGCCAGATCCCGGACGGCTTCGTTGGCATCTTCCCGCCGCCGCCGGTGCCGGGCCTGGGTTCGATGGGCGGCTTCAAGCTGCAGATCGAGGACCGGGCGGGCCTGGGTCCCGAGGCGCTTGCGCAGGCACAGGGCCAGATCATGGGCAAGGCCATGCAGGCGCCCGAGCTGGCGAACATGCTCGCCAGCTTCCAGACCAATGCGCCGCAGTTGCAGGTGGACATCGACCGGGTGAAGGCCAAGTCGCAGGGCGTATCGCTGACCGAGGTGTTCGACACCCTGCAGGTCAACCTTGGCTCGCTCTACGTCAACGACTTCAACCGCTTCGGTCGCACCTACCGGGTCATGGCCCAGGCCGATGCGCAGTTCCGCATGCAGGCTGAGGACATAGGCATGCTCAAGGTGCGCAATGCAGCGGGCGACATGATCCCGCTGAGCGCGATCGCGACCATCGAGCGCAGTTCCGGCCCCGACCGGGTGATGCATTACAACGGCTTCCCCTCGGCGGACATCAGCGGCGGGCCAGCGCCGGGCTACTCATCCGGCCAGGCCACCGCCGCGATTGAGAAGATCGTGAGCGAATCGCTGCCTGACGGTATGACCTACGAATGGACGGACCTGACTTTCCAGGAAAAGCGAGTTGGCAATACTGCTATCTATATCTTCGCGCTGGCGGTGCTGCTCGCCTTCCTGTTCCTGGCGGCCCAGTACAACAGTTGGTCGCTGCCGTTCGCTGTGCTGCTGATTGCACCCATGGCGCTGCTCTCGGCGATCGCCGGCGTCTGGCTCTCTGGGGGGGACAACAACATCTTCACGCAGATCGGTTTCGTGGTGCTGATCGGCCTGGCCGCCAAGAACGCGATCCTGATCGTGGAGTTCGCCCGCGCGAAGGAAAGCGAAGGGGCCGATCCGCTGGCAGCCGTGCTCGAAGCCGCGCGCTTGCGGCTGCGCCCGATCCTGATGACGTCGTTCGCCTTCATCGCTGGCGTGGTGCCGCTGGTGCTGGCCAGCGGTGCGGGCGCCGAGATGCGCCACGCCATGGGCATCGCGGTGTTCGCCGGCATGCTGGGCGTGACGGTATTCGGCCTGGTGCTGACGCCGGTGTTCTACGTCGTGGTGCGCAAGCTGGCGCTGCGCCGCGAAGCGCGCCATGCCCGTGTCGGCATGACCGACCAGCACGCATGACGGCCAGGAGGACATACGACATGAAAACATCTTTCGCATTCACACGACCCGCCAGGACGCTGGCGCCGCTCGCCCTCGCGGCGGCGTTGACTGGCTGCTCCATGGCACCGAAGTATGACCGGCCCGCAGCGCCGATCGACACGGCTTATCCCTTGGGCGCGGCCTATGTGGAACCGGCGGCCGCGACGCCCGACGACGCGATCACGGCCGAGATCGGCTGGCGGGACTTCTTCCGCGACCCGCTGCTGCAGCAGTTGATCGGCATTTCACTGGAGAACAACCGCGACATGCGCAAGGCCGCGCTCAACGTGGAGGCGGCTCAGGCGCTGTACCGTATCCAGCGTGCCGAGATGCTGCCGAACCTGGGCGTTTCCGCCCGCGGCGCGTCAGAGCGCGTACCGGCCGACCTCAGCACCACGGGGCAAAGCGACGTGCTCCGGCGCTACGACGTGGCCGGGGTGACGGCCGCCTGGGAACTGGACCTGTGGGGCCGCATCCGCAGCCTCAGCGACCGGGCGCTGGCGTCCTACCTGGCCCTCGACGAGACCCGCATCGCCACGCAGATGAGCCTGGTGTCCGAGGTGGCCAGCGCCTACCTCACGCTGCGTGCCGACCAGGAACTGCTGCGCCTGACGAGCGACACCCTCGCCACGCAGAAGCGCTCCTACGGGCTGACCACCCAACTGGTGGAAGCGGGCAACTCCACGCAGCTCGACCTGCGCCGCGCAGAGATCGCGTTGCGCACCGCCGAGGCCAACCATGCCGCCTACACACGGCAGGCGGCCAAGGACCGCAACGCGCTGGTGCTGCTGTTGGGC
>PKCW01000194.1 GCA_002862965.1 Pseudomonadota bacterium | reverse complement strand
CGCCCGGCCGGTGCCGGCCCGTTCGAAGGCCGTGCCGTGGTCGACCGAGGTGCGCACGATGGGCAAGCCCAGCGTCACGTTCACGGCCTCGCCGAAGCCGCGCGCCTTCAGGACCGGCAGACCCTGGTCGTGGTACATGGCGAGCACGACGTCGCAGCCGGCGAGCCGCTCGGGCGTGAAGGCCGTGTCGGCCGGCACCGGGCCCGTCAGATCGAATCCCTGATCGCGCAGCGCATCCAGTACCGGCACGAGGACGCGCAACTCCTCATCCCCCAGATGCCCGCCTTCGCCGGCATGGGGATTGAGGCCGCAGACCAGGATGCGCGGGGCGTCCAGGCCGTAACGCTGGCGCAGGTCGCGCTCGAGCACCGTCAGTACCCGGGTCAGGCTTTCGCGTGTGATGGCATCGGGCACGGCCCGCAGCGGCAAGTGGGTGGTGGCCAGCGCGACGCGCAGTCCCGGCGCGACCAGCATCATCACCGGCAGGGCTGCGCCGGTGCGCTCGGCGAGCCATTCGGTGTGCCCGCTGAAGGCGATGCCCGCCTCGTTGATGAGGCCTTTGTGCACCGGCCCCGTCACCAGCGCGTCGAATTCGCCGGCCAGACAGCCGGCCGTGGCTCGCTCCAGCGTGGCCAGCACATGGCGCGCCTGGGCCGGATCGCCATGACCGCAGCGCACCGGGGTGCTGAGGGCGACCGGCGCGATGCACAAGCGGCCGGCCTGATGCGGCTGCGGCGGGGCGCCGGCATCGAAGGCGTACAAGGTCAGCGGCAAGCCGATCTGGCGAGCCCGGGCTTCGAGCAGCCCGGGCTCGCTGATCACGACGAGTTCAGCCGGCAGCGCCTGCTGCGCCAGTTGGACTGCCAGGTCCGGGCCGATGCCGGCCGGCTCACCCGGCGTCAGGGCCAGACGGGGCAGGCGCATGAGCCGGTTCAAGACCCTTGGTCGAGGCGGATCTCCACATAGGCTTCCTCGCGCAGCCGACGTGCCCAGGCCGCCGTGGCTTCCTCGACCTTGCGCTGGAAGACCGCCTGCCGCGCCCGTTCCCGCAGCGCATCGTCGGTGGCGTCCCGCTCGCGGCGCTCGGTCACCTGCACGATGTGCCAGCCGAAGCGGGAGCGGAACGGCTCGCTGATCTGCCCGGGCTCGAGGCTGTCCATCACCTGCTGAAATTCGGGCACGACCGCAGCTCGCGCCACCCACCCCAGATCGCCGCCCTGATCGGCCGTGGCGTCGTCGGAATATTGCTTGGCCAGGGCGGCAAAATCGCCACCGGCGACCAGCTGGCTGCGCACGGCGGCCAGCGTGGCGCGAATCTTCGCGTCGTTCATGACGACGCTGGGACGCATCAGGATATGCCGCGCACGGGTTTCCTTGACCAGCGTCTTGCCGTCCTCGCCGCCCGCCTTGGCGTCCCGCGTGTTCAGCGTTTCGATCTGGTTGTCGATTTCGCGGTCCGTGACCACGATGCGCCGGCCGACCTCCCGCTGGCGCAACTGGTCGATGGCGAGATCCTTGCGGATGTCCTCGCGCAGCGCCGCGTAGCTCTGGCCCTCGGCCTCGATGGCACCGATGAACTCGTCGAGACGCATGTTGTTGCGTCGCGCGATGCCGGCGACCGCCTGGTTGACCGCGTCGTCGGCCACGCGAATGCCGGTGCGATCAGCGAGCTGGAGCTGGATCTCGTTCTGGATCATCTGCTCCAGCACCTGCTTGCGCAATGTCGCCTCGGCTGGCAGGCGGGTATTGGGCTGCCCGGCCGCGCGCGTCTGGAGCTCGCGCACCTGCTGGTCCAGCTCGCTGCGCAGGATGACGCCATTGTTCACGACGGCGACGACCTGATCGAGTTCGGCCGTCATCCCGCTCGCGCAGAGGCACAACAGCAACAGCCCGACCATCGCCCGGCTGGCCGGACCTCCGACAAGAGTCCGCTCACGGCATCGCTTCATCATCCACCATCACACGGTTCAAGAAACTTTGGATTCCATCGCCGAGCCGGCCGAGTCCGGTCAGCTCGAGTTGCAGATACACGCCCTGGTCGATCTCATCGAGATTGCGGACATAGCGCCGCGCGGCGAGCTGGGCTGCCCAGCAACAGCTGCGGTACTCGACGCCGACCAGCGACTCCAGATCCTGGTCGTCACGCAGCGAATAGTTCCAGCGGCCCACCGCCGACCATTCGCGGGTCAGCGGCCAACTCGCGAGGACGTCCACCTGCTCGAGCGGTTCCCCCAGATCGCGGCGCAAGCGGTAGGCGAGGCCGACCAGCTTGCGGGGCTCGGGCTGATAGCGAAGCTCGGCAACCTGCTGAATCGCCTTCTGTTCGCTCTCGTCCCATTCTATCTGAAAGCGCGCGCGGGCGTCCGGGCCCAGATGAGCGACGGCCTCGCCGAGCGTGGAGGAGTCGCCGATCTCGGCGCCGGCTTCGTCCGGTAGCAGCGTCGGCGTCGGTGTGAAACGCGTGATTCGACCGACGGTGCCTTCGACTTTGGGCGCGCCGGTCCGCTCGTCACGCACCGCCGAAGTCAGCGCGGTCGTCACCTGATTGGCGCTGCTCTGCCGGTCCGCACCGACATAGCGGTTGGTGTCGAACAGACGCAGGAAATCGAACTCCGGCAAGCGGGTGTCGAAGATCGGCAGATCGGCCTGATGCCGTTCCGGGATGTAGAGGTAGAAGATTCGGGGCTCGAGCGTTTGCAGCAGGGGACGCCCGGCCAGGGCCAGATCGCGTTCGAAACGCAACCCCGTGTCGAACGACGCGATCGGGAGCGTGCGGGTGGGCTTTTCCTCACCGGCAACGGCTGCCGTTTCGATGAGGTTGTACTGGGTCTGGCGCCAGGCCAGGCGCGGGTTGGCGAAATAGCTGCCCCGGTCCCACGGGATCCCCAGACCGAACTCGCCGTCCCAACGCTCGCCCTGGCGATTGCCGTCGCGTCCGAAGCGGACCGCCTCGGCATTGAAATCATAGGCGACCGGACCCAGCACCGGGTTGGGATTGCGCGTCCGGGCCAGTACCTGGGGCAGACGCTGATAGGGTTCCGACTCGCCGCGTCGTCGCGGATCGATGAGCTGGAAATCCTGGGCGCGAACCAGGAAATCCCATTGCGGCCCCCCGTAGGCCAGCAGCGCTTGCCGAGGCAGATAGCGCGAACTCGCGCGACGCAGTGTGGTGCTGAGATCCTCGAAGTACTCGAGGTCGCTGACCGAGCTGTAATCGACCTTGGCTTCCCAGTTCGGCGCGGGATTGACCTGGTGGCGATACAGCCACAGCGTGCGGTCCTCGCCGAGCACCCGGTCGTTGGCCAGGTACTCGTTGTAGAGCAGGCCGCGCCCGTAATCGCCGAGATAGCGGTACTCGCTCTGCAACTGCAGGCCACGCTTGCTCATCAGCCGCGGCGTGAGGGTGGCGTCCCGCTCGGGCGCGATGTTCCAGTAGAAAGGCGTCGAAACGTCCAGGCCACGATCGTTCGAACTGCCCAGCCGGGGCGCGAGAAAGCCGCTCATGCGCTCGTTGCTGATGGGAAACGCCATCCAGGGCGTGTAGATCAGGGGGACACCCTTGAAAACGACCTGCGCGTTCCGTGCCGTACCCTGGCCGCGGTCGAAGTCGAGCCGCACATCCTGGGCACGCAGGAACCAGTCCCCATCCCCCTGATCGGCGGGACAGGTGGTGAAGCGCACTTCCCGCATCCGGGAGGGGCCATCCTGCTCGGTACGGATGGTGCTGGCCACGCCCCGTCCCGGCCGTTTGCGCAGGTAGAATCGCGCATCCTCGAAACGGCCCTCGCCCCCGACCGTCGCCACCCGGCCGATCCGCGCCTGCAGATCCAGGGCGTCGCTGAGCACGGTCAGGCCCGATTCGCCCGCCAACACCTCCCGGCCACGGTCGTAGCGCAGTTCCGGCGCGAGCAGCAGGGTGCTGCCACGTCGCGCGACCACGCCGCCCTGCAACAGGCTCACGCCTTGCGCCGCCACCGACGCCTGGGCCGCATCGATGTGCAGGCGGGGGTCGCCGGGATCACCCGGCGGATAGGGCTTGCGCAGATCCTCCAGCACGTTGACCGGGCCGCAGGCGGCGCCCGGGTCGCCGCTCGCCAATGCCACGGTCGGCAGCATTCCCGCGGCAAGCAGGAAGGTCCGCCAGTCAAACGGACCGCGCCGACGGCCTTTGCGCTTTTTGGTTACCATCGCGGGCATTCGCCATTCCTGTGCCAGGGCTGCCTTGCACCGGCCGCCCGCCAAACGGCGCTCAGCATATCAAGTCTCGCCTTTCACGGAGAACCGCCCATGCCCCCGACGGCCGCCACGAGTGACAGCGAACTCGAACGATGGGCGCGCCGTCAGGTCGGCGCGGATGTCCTGCAGTGGCAGGCGATCCCCGGCGATGCCAGCCCGCGCCGCTACCATCGCCTCGTCTGCGATGGACACTCGCGTGTGCTGATGGACGCCAGCGCCGAGCCCGCGAGCTGCGCCGCGTTTGCAGCGGTCGCGTCCCTGCTGCGCGAGGCTGGAGTGCATGCGCCCGAGGTGCTGGCCTGGGAGCGGTCCCGCGGCTGGATGCTGCTCGAGGATCTGGGCCAGCGCGGCTACCTCGAGGCGCTGCGCCACGAACCGCCGGGTCCGCTGATCGAGGCGGCGCTGACGGCGCTGGTCCGCTGGCAGGCCAGCAGCCGCCCCGGCGTGCTGCCCGCCTATGACCGCACGCGCCTCGCCGCCGAACTGGCCCTGTTTCCCGACTGGTATGTCACCCGTCATCTGGGCCGCGCACTGACGCCGGCCCAGCGGCGGACCTGGGATGAGGTTGCGGACGCGCTGGTGACGGCGGCCCTCGCGCAGGCCCAGGTGTTCGTGCACCGGGATTTCATGGCGCGCAACCTGCTCGTGGGCGCGATTGGCCCCGGCGTCATCGACTTCCAGGACGCCGTCTATGGTCCCGTGACCTACGATGTGGCCTCGCTGCTGCGCGATGCCTTCATCAGCTGGCCCGATGATCAGACCCGGGCCTGGGCGCTGTGCTATTGGGAAAAGGCGCGTCGCGCCGGCATTGCGGTGCCGGCGCAGCCGGAGGACTTCCTGCGCGATCTGGACTGGATGGGCACGCAGCGCCACCTGAAGGTGCTGGGCATCTTCGCCCGCCTCAAGCACCGCGATGGCAAGCCGCACTATCTGGAAGAGGCGCCGCGTTTTCGCGGTTACCTCGACGCCGCGATCCGCCGCCACGGCGATCTCGCCCCGCTGGGCACGCTGCTCGCCGCGCTGCACGCCGATGCGGGTGCGGCGTGAAACTGATGATCCTCGCCGCCGGACGCGGCACCCGCATGCGCCCGCTGACCGACCATACGCCCAAGCCGCTGCTGCCGGTCGGCGGCCAGCCGCTGCTCTTCCATCACCTGGAACGCGCCGCCGAGGCGGGCTTTCGCGAGGTGGTGATCAATCTGGCGCATCTGGGCGCGATGATCCGCGCCGCCGTCGGTGACGGCTCGGCCTTCGGTCTCGCGGTGCGCTACTCCGACGAGGGCGATCAGGCGCTGGAAACCGGCGGCGGCATCGCCCGGGCCCTGCCGCTGTTGGGCCGCGAGCCTTTCGTCGTGCTCAATGGCGATGTCTGGTGCGACTGCCCGCTGGGCGCGCTGAGTCTGTCCCCCGGGGATCTGGCGCATCTCGTGCTGGTCGACAATCCGGCGCAACATCCCCAAGGCGATTTTCATCTGGACGCATCCGGCCGCATGCAATTCGATGGCGCACACCGCCTGACCTTCGCCGGGCTCGGCGTCTATCATCCGGCGCTCTTCGATTCGGCGCCGGCGGGGGCGTTCCCGCTCGCGCCGCTGCTGCGCGCCGCCATGGCGGACGGGCGCGTCGGCGGCACCCATCACCGCGGCGTCTGGGTGGACGTCGGCACGCCCGAACGGCTCAGGGCGCTGGATCGGGCGCTGCGGGATCAAACACCCCGTTGAGCAGCAGCGCCAGGCGCCAGCCGGCCTTGCGCAACTGGGTTTCGACGACGGGCCGATTGCGCGCGACTTCGGCGGCATCGATCGCATCGTCCGCCACCTGGGGATAGACCCAGCTTTCCGTCAGGCGAAAGCTCTCCATGGCCCAGTCCGCGGCCGCGCCCTGCGACCACAGCCGCCGCTCGCGCACGCCGATGCCGCGCGCCAGCTCGCGACTCGTCGATTGCCAATCGCGTGCCCACGCCTCGAGCAGCAGATCGTCCCAGACGAGGTGCAGACTCACCGGCTCGAACCGGTCCGCGTAGCGCACCATCCGCCGCGTGCCGCCCCGATCCTCCAGATAGCCCACATGCAGCGGCTGGTGGATGTCGCCCACGAAATGCCCCAGCAGCTTGAGCGCCTGCAACCGCTCCTGAGGCGGACGGCGGGCCTCCATGAGTTCGGCCTGCAGCGTCTCGATGGCGCGCACCACGCAACCCTGGCGCGGGCAATGCCGATCGCGATATCGCGTCGTGCCCGGCGGGAGGTTCAGGTAATGCCAAGGCGCGAGAAAATCGTAGCGCGCATCTCCGCGGACCCGATCGGCCCAGGTACAGCTTTCGCTGAAACGGTGCGAGCCGCGTTCGAGGCGCAGCAGCGCCTGCACCTCACGCCGCGCCGCGGGCGTCAGCTGCTGCCAGGCGATCTCGCAAATCACGCGGTGTCCCGTGCCGCCCCAGCCCCAGGCGGGCAGCGCCGCGAGGCTCATGGCAAGTGTCAGCAGGACGCGCCGCACGGCCCTGCGACAATTTGTCGCATCCATGCCGGCGCTGCGATTGACTACCATCTGCCATTTGCGCCTGCCCCGCATGCCCTTTCCTCCGAGTCACCCATGGCTTCCATTGAACGCAGCGCCGGTCCGACAATCAACCCGCCGGCGCCGAAACCGGGGCTCGACTTCGGCCGCCTGCACCGCTGGCACATGCAGGCCGGTCTGTGGGTCGCGCTGGCGGTGATGCTGTGGGCCCTGAGCGGGCTCGGCCACCCCATCATTTCGCGCATCAATCCCAGGCCGGCTGCGATGACGCCGCCGCTCGGCGCGCTGCAGGACGGGGCTGCCGCGGCGATCGCCCCGCGCGATGCCCTGCAAGGGGCCGGGCTCGACGCATTCGAGTCGCTCGTCCTGTGGCAACCGGCGGGGGAGGCGCCGTCCTACCGGGTCGAAGCGCAGGGCCGGGCCTATTGGATCGACGCGCGCAGCGGTTCCGTCCAGGCCGACGGCGAGCGCCGGTGGGCGGAGCGGCTGGCCCGACATTTTGCCGGAGACACCCAGAGCCCGATCCGCGACGTCACGCTTCTATTGTCATTCAATAACGATTATCATTACATCGACAGATTGCTGCCGGTCTGGCAAGTCACTTTCGACCGGCCGGACGGGTTGCGGGCCTATGTGGATCCCGCTTCCGGGCGCCTCTCCACCCTGACCGACCGCCGCAAGGACTGGACCGGAAAATTGTTTCGCTGGATGCATTCCTGGAGCCCGATCCAATCCTCGCCCTGGATTCAGGGCGTGATGCTGGGCTTGCTGCTGACGACGGCGGGGATCGCCGCCGCCGGGCTTGCCGTCTATGTGCGGCTCTGGCGCCGCGCGGCTTTGGGTGTGGCGCGGCCCGCTGCGGTGCGCTGGCATCGGCGACTCGCGCTGCCGGCGGCCGTGGTGGCCCTGGCATTGCCCCTGTCCGGGGCGCTGCATCTGGCCGTCAAGTCCTGGCAGGGCGATCCCACGGCGCCCGCGCCACCGCTGTCCTTCACGGCCACTGAACTGCGTGCGTCGCTGCCCGATGTGCTGCGCGCACTGGCCGCCGGCGGCCCGGTTGCGGCCCTCACGCTCACCCGGCTCGAAGGCCGCCCCGTCTGGATCGCCCTGCCGCCCGTGGCACTCGCGACCAGCGCCCATCATGGCGGCCCGGAAAATCCGCCGCCGCCGGTCGACCGGTATGTGGACGCGGTTTCCGGTGTGGAGATCGCCGACGGCGCCTCGCGCCATGCAGCAGCGCTGGCCCGCCGGCATGCCGGCCTGCCGCCCGATGCCCAGGCGCATGCAGAGGCCGTGCATCGCTTTGGCGGTGACTACGGCTTTGCGTTCAAGCGCCTGCCGGTCATGGCAGTGGAATTCCCCGAGCGGCCCAGCGAAACCTGGTTCGTGGAAACGCGCACCGGCGCGTTGGCTGCTCACCTGACGCCGCTCAACCGGTTCGAGGATTGGGTGTTCGGTGTCGTGCACAAGTGGAGCTTCCTCGACCCCGCCGTCGGCAAGGGCGGCCGCGAAACACTGCAATCCCTGGCTGCGCTCGCCCTGGTGCTTACGGTCGCTTTGGGACTGAGCCGCCACCTAAGCCGTCGGAGGCCGCGATCGGGATGAGTGTTTCCGCACTGCCTTTGGCCTTTCCCGCGTCGGGCGCGGCACCCGATGTGCGTGGTGCGGCGGGACAGCTGGCGCCGGTATTGCCCATGCTCGGTCAGACAAGGGCGCCCGATGTGTTCGTTCGGCTCGCGATCCTTTCGCTCGGCTTGCACGCTCTTGCCGTCGCCGGGGCTTGGCTCTGGCCCGCCGAACCGCGGGTGACGTCGGCGCAACCCGAGCCGGTGACACTGATCACGCTGCCGCCTATGGCGCCGCCGAGCCCGCCAGTGGCACAGCCCGTGGCTGCGCCCCAGGTGCCCAAGCCCGCGCCGCCCAAGCCGGTGGCCAAGCCCATCGCCCGACCGGTTGCCAAACCTGCGCCAACGCCCGAGCCGGCCCCGCGGCCGGTGACACCCGCGCTCAGCGAATCGGCCGCGCCGCCACCGGACGACACCGCAGCGACCGAAGCCGCACCCGCCGCCCGCGGGCGGCCAAGCACCGAATCTGCCGAGTCCGCCCCGGTGGCCATCGACCTGGGCGCGGCCTACCGCCTCAACCCGGCCCCCGACTATCCGCCGCTGGCGCTGCGCCGCGGCTGGCAGGGGACGGTGCGGCTGCGTGTGGCGCTCGATCCCGAGGGCCACCCCACCCACGTGGATCTCGCCGCGTCCTCCGGTCACCCCATGCTGGATGAGGCGGCGCTCGCGGCAGT
>PKCW01000314.1 GCA_002862965.1 Pseudomonadota bacterium | reverse complement strand
GGAATTGGGAGGTGAGTGCCGGTGGTCGCTCGGCTGCGCGCGGCGCCGGCGAGGGACGGACTGCCGTTGCCGGCAAATCCGTCACCACCTGTTCGAGCTTGGCGCGGTCGCTGCGCAATTGGGTCAGGGCTGCGTTCTGGCTGTCCAGTGTGCCCGCCCATCGCTGCACCGCGCGTTCCCGCTGGGCGCGCGCCACGCTCAAGGTTTCTGCCGCTGCCCGCTGCGCCTCCAGCAGCCGCTTCGTCGTCGCCTGCGCTGCCCGCGCGTCCGCTTGCAGGCGGGCGAGTTCCGTCAGTTGGGTGCGTGCCTCGTCGATGTGCCGAACCTGGGAGGCCTGCAGATACTGCAGGTAGGCAAGGGCCCGGCCGCTGCGCGCGGGATCCGGATCGGCGAGCAGCACCTTGATCCAAGGATCGGCGCCCAAGGCCTGGCGTGCGCGCAACTGGGCGGCAAGCTGCTCCTGATCGCCGCGCAAGCGTCGCTGTTGACGGAGAATGCCGGCGCTCAGGGTGTCGAGTTGCCGATGAGCGGCCTGCAACTCCGCCTCGAGGCGCTCGGTGGTGCGGGCCGCGTCCGCGAGGGCCTGCTCCGTGCGGCGCAATGCCGCGACGGCGCGGCCATGGGCCGACCGATCCTTCTCGATCTGGCGTTCCAGCACCGCCATGCGTTGCTCGACACGTTGCAGGCTGGTCGGCGCGCCGCTTGCCGGCGCACTGGCGATGCCACACAGGCAGGCCCATCCGATGAGCCAATGCCATCGGCGGGTACCGGGGCGGGGCATGCCAAAGTTATAATGGACCCGCAGGCGCCCATGACCCATCATTGGCCTTCCAATCGTTGTCATCCCGGATCATTGCATGTCCATCCAGACGTTCATCGTGTCGCATCCGTTTTTGTTCGGCGCGCTCGCCGTGGTGCTGGCGCTCGTCGTCCTGACGGAGATTCAGCGGATGCGCCGCCTCGGTGGCGGGATCGATCCGGCCACCGCGGTGCAACTGATCAATCGGGAGGCGGCGTGGGTTCTGGACGTGCGTGACGCGGCTGCGTTCAAGCAGGGCCATATCGTGGACGCGAAGAATATACCGCAAGCGCGGCTCGATGATGCGCTGGCCGGACTCGACGGCCAGAAGGAGCGCCCCGTGATCGTCTGCTGCGAAGCGGGTGTCAGCGCGGCGGCCGTGGTGGAGCGCCTGCTGAAGGCGGGATTCGACCGCGCCGTGCTGCTCCGGGGTGGCCTGCGTGCGTGGCGCGAGGCCGATCTGCCGCTGGAAAAGCGCTGAGCGGTGAATGCAAATCGAGTTGTTCACGCTTTCATGGTGCGGATACTGCTCGCGGGCGCGCGCCCTGCTGGATCGCCACGGCGTGGTCTACCGGGAAGTCTGCCTCGATCGGGACCCCGGAGGTCGCATCGACATCCGGTCGCGGAGCGGCCGGGCGACGTTGCCGCAGCTTTTCGTGGACGGCCGGCATGTCGGGGATTGCGACGAGTTGCATGCCCTCGAACGACAGGGCCGGCTGCGGTCGATCCTGGGCTTGCCTGACCGCTGACGCCACCACCCCCATCCGTCTCGAACTCCAAGGAATCGATCATGCAAACGATGCAAGACAGCGCGACCGCGCGCCAGCTCCAGCTGCTGAAGATCTACCTGAGGGATGCGTCCTTCGAACTGCCCATGGGCGCTGCCTTGTTCGGGTTGAATGTCCAGCCGGTCATGAAAGTGGACATGGATCACAGCGCCACCCAGCTCAGTGCCGAGCAATACGAAGCCGTTCTGCGCGTTTCGGTCACCGCCCAGATCGAAGGCAAGACGGCCTTTATGGTCGAGGTGCACCAGGCGGGATTGTTCCTCGTGAAAGGACTCAACACGATGGAACTGGACGCCGTGGTCAACGCTTTCTTCCCCAATTCGCTGTTCCCCTATGCGCGCGAGGCGGTTTCCGATCTGGTCGGCAAGGGCGGCTTGCCACAACTGCTGCTGGCGCCCGTGAACTTCGACATGCTCTACGCCCAGCGGCTGCAGCAGCGGCAGGCTGCTTCGCCCAAGCCGGCGGGCTGATCCGGCGATGGTGACCAGGCGATGACCGTCGCGTCCACGCGGGATCGCGTCGTCGTCCTGGGCGCCGGCTCGTGGGGGACGGCTCTGGCGATACACCTCGCTCGACTGGGCCATCCGGTCGTGCTGTGGGCGCATCGTTCCGGACACGCCGCGACGCTGGCTGCGGAACGGTGCAATCGACGCTACCTGCCGGGCGTCGTCTTTCCCGATGGCCTGACCGTCGAGGCCGATCTCGCGCGGGCGGTTTCGGAGCGGGATGTCCTGCTGATTGCCGTGCCGAGTCATGCTCTTCGTGAACTGCTCGGCCATCTCAAGCCCTTGATCCAAGAAGACGTCCGTATCGTCTGGGCCACGAAGGGTCTGGAACAGGTCAGTGGATGGTTGCCCCATCAGGTCGTCGAGGACGTGCTCGGCGCGCGGTCGGTTGCAGCGATTTCCGGTCCGACCTTTGCGCGGGAGGTGGCCGACGGGCTCCCGGCCGCCGTGGTGGTGGCCTCGGTCGATACGCCGTTCGCGAGCGAGGTGGCCGAGCTGTTCCATGATGGGCGCTTCCGGGCTTACACCAGCTCCGATCTGATCGGCGTCGAGGTGGGGGGTGCGGTCAAGAACGTGCTCGCCATTGCCACCGGTGCCGCCGACGGGCTGCGCTTCGGCGCCAACAGCCGGGCGGCATTGATCACCCGCGGGCTCGCCGAGATCACCCGCCTGGGCTTGGCCTTGGGTGGGCAGGCGTCCACCTTCATGGGGCTCGCCGGGCTCGGCGATCTGGTCCTCACCTGCACGGACGACCAGTCCCGCAATCGCCGGATGGGCCTGGCCTTGGCGCGCGGGCTTTCGGTTGCGCAGGCGCAAGAAGAAATCGGACAGGTGGTGGAGGGCGTCCAGGCCGCCTCGGCCGTATGGGCCCTGGCCCGGCGCGCAGGGGTGCGCATGCCCATCACCGAGCAGGTCCATCGCATCCTCCACGAAGGGGTCAGTCCGCAGGAAGCCGTGGCAATCCTGACGCGCGGGCCCGCCAAGCCCGAGTTTGCCTGACGCGCGCGGCGGGCCGTGAGCCGTGCCGGTTCCGGCAGGTGCTCATTCCGCTCCGGGAAACCCCAGTTGGCGCCACGCTTCAAAGACGCTCACGGCAACCGCGTTGGACAGATTGAGGCTGCGGTTGCCCGGTTGCATCGGCAACCGGAGGATCTGCTCCCGTGGCAGCATGGCCAGCACCGGTTCGGGCAATCCCCGGCTTTCGGGCCCGAACAGCAGCGCATCGCCCTTCGCAAACCGGGTGTCGAACAGGCGGGTCGTCCCGCGCGTCGATAGCGCGAACACGCGACGCGGGCGCACGAGTTCGAGGCATGCGGCCAGATCGGCGTGCTCCTCGACGCGGACAAACTCGCGATAATCCAGGCCGGCGCGGCGCAACCGCGCTTCATCGAGCGCAAATCCCGCCGGGTGAATCAGGTGCAGGCGCGCACCCGTGTTGGCACAGAGGCGGATGACGTTGCCGGTATTGGGCGGAATCTCCGGTTCGTAAAGAATCACATGCAGCGCCAATCGTGTGCTCCCTGCCGACTTGATAAGATGGCGCTCGTTTCGGCATCTGCCCGTTCCGGCAAGGACACCCGATGGCTCGTGCGCCTTTCGATGGCTTCTCCGACGCAGACCCGCTGCGCATCCGATTCTGCGGACTGGAATTTGCCAATCCGGTGGTCCTCTTGTCCGGTTGCGTCGGATTCGGCGAAGAGTATACGCGGGTGTCGGGTTTCTCGAACCGCGATGTCGGCGCCATCTGCCTCAAGGGAACGACGCAGGCGGCTCGCCTGGGCAACGCACCCCACCGCATCGTCGAAACCGCGGCCGGCATGCTCAACGCCATCGGCTTGCAGAACCCGGGCGTCGAAGTCGTCGTGCGCGACATTCTGCCGACGCTGGATTTTTCCGAGACCCGTTTCATTGCCAACGTGTCCGGCTCGACGGTGGAGGAATACGCCGAGGTGACCCGTCGCTTCGACGCTTCGCCCATCGACGCCATCGAGATCAATATCTCCTGTCCCAATGTCAAGGAAGGTGGGGTGGCTTTCGGGAACGATCCGGAAATGTCGGCACGGGTGGTTGCCGCCTGTCGCCGGGAGACCCGCAAGCCACTGATCACGAAGCTTTCACCGAACCAGACGGACATCCAGGCCAATGCGCGGCGCTGCATCGAGGCGGGCACGGACGCCTTCGCCGTGATCAATACGCTGCAGGGGATGGCGATCGACCGACGCAGCCGCCAGCCCGTGCTGGGCAACGTGCAGGGCGGACTTTCCGGGCCGGCCATCAAGCCGATCGCGCTGCTCAAGGTGTTTCAGGTCGCACAGGTCGCGCAGCCGCATGGCATACCCATCATCGGGCAGGGCGGTATCGCCAGCGCCGAGGACGCACTGGATTTCCTCATTGCGGGCGCGAGCGCGGTTGGTGTGGGTACGGCCTTGTTCTACGATCCCCTCATTGCGACGCGGATCACGGCCGGAATCCGGCATTACCTCCAGGCACAGGGCCTGAGCCATGTGAGTGAGGTGGTCGGCAGCGCCTCGGTACCCGTTTCGGCCGGGACGAGTCCCGTCTGTCCATGACCCGGCCACGTTTCAAAAATTTTTTATATGTATCGCGTCAGGAATGGGTGCATACTAGCGGCACCGATTCGCCTGTGCGGATCGGAGTCATCGCTGCGCACTTCGTCCGCGCCGTGGTGTTCGGTGTGGTGTTCGCCCCGCGAGGGCAGTGCCACGGTTACACAGGGCCACGAGGCCACCTGTATTTTTTAGTTTAGGAATCCTGTTTATGCCCAAGTCCATTTATGTCGGTAACCTGCCTTTTAACGCCACGGAAGATGAAGTTCGCAGCCTGTTCGAAGCCCATGGCAATGTGCTGTCGGTCAAGCTGATCTCGGATCGCGAAACCGGCCGCCCGCGCGGCTTCGGTTTCGTGGAGATGGAAGGGCCGGATGCAGCGGCCGCCATCAGCGCTCTGGATGGGGCCGATATGAATGGCCGCAGCCTGCGCGTGAACGAGGCCATGGACCGCGGTGCCGGTCCTGGCGGCGGCAGCGGCGGTCCCCGCCGTGGCCCCGGCGGTCCCCGCCGCTTCTGAGCTAGACAGGCTCGGAACCAGCGCGGAGCGGATCGAGTCCTTTTAGATCCGCCCATAAAAGAAAGGCCGGTCAACTGACCGGCCTTTCTTCGTTGGGCTTGCCGAAGCGGCCTTAGAGCGCCGTGACTTCGGGCTTGATGGGCCCCTTGAGTTGCTTGATGGCGTTGGTCGGGTCGTTGCCCTGCCACAGGCCATCGCCGAAGAACAGCCGCACGATCAAGTCCAGATCCGCGCCGGTTGGGATCTTGGTCACCGACCAGCCCACCTGCGGATGGCTGCCCTTGAAGCGTTCCGGTTCATCCGGCTCATCCCCATTGCCTGCGTCCTTGTAAAGGCCATCGAGTTCCGCCTGCACGCCCGGGGTGACCGCGAAGAATGCGGCGATGTCGAAGCCGTCTGGGTGCGTGCCGCTGAGCCAGTTGTCCTTCAGGTTGGCCTTGAGCGGCCCCGGCGCTTTCTTGCCGGAGGTGATGGGTTGGGTGGTGAGGGCGGAGCGCACCATTGCGCCATCGAGTTCGTTGAAGTCCAACGAGATCTCGATCGCCAGATCGCTCAGCGCCGAGGCCGCGGAGGGGATGGTGGCGAGGACGGGAACCTCGAAGGAGTTGGCCGTCGAGACGAAATCCGCGGCGGCGGAGAGGAGCTGGATGCCGAGGATGGAAATGGAGGCGTCGGCCTCGACGATGCTGCGCACCGGGCCGTTCTTCACGGCGATGACTTTGTTGGGCACCATGTTGTTGTTGATGGTGGCCTTGATGAACCCGAGCTTGGCTCTGACGCGCAGCTTCATGGTATCGAGGATGGTCCGATCCTGCTTGAAGGTCTTGACCTTCAAGTCGCTCCAGTTGAGCGGCTTGCCGGGGTCCATCTGCAGACTCCAGTTTTCCGCCTTGATCAGACCCGTTGCCTGATCGTAACGGGCGTAGACTTTGTCACTGCGCGCGGCATTGCCCTGGACCACGTAGGCATAGCCGGTCGTGCCGCCATCCGCCAGCTTGATCTCGGAGACCACCTTGCCTGCCGCCGAAAGCATTTCGGGGCTGGCCTTGGCGCCGGTATCCTTGAGCATGAAGACGAGCTCGTCGTTTTCGTCGACCTTGCCCTCGGTGCCCTTGATCTTGAGCTTGCCGCCGGGAACGTAGGGAAACCCGCGCTCGTTCATGTCGTCGAACTGGAACGGGATGGCGGCGAGCTTCCCGCCCGCTACCGCCATGACCGAATAGTCGTTGAACGCCTGACCTTTCAGGGCGCCCAGTGCACTGCCTTTGACGTTGACCACTTCCATGGCCCGGGCGGCGCTCAGATCCCCTTCAGGGGCGGCATGCGCCAAACCGGCGCAAGCCAGGACACCCAGTCCGGCCACGGCGCCTTGCGCCATTCTCTTACACTTCCGCATGGTACGATATTCCTCCTCAATCCATTGAAAAATCGCTTGTTGTCTTTGTTGGTAGTCCATCCCCCCGCCGGCCGCCGGCGATACCGCCTCGACCTTGAACCGTACACGGCAAGCGACTCCATTCTAGCGGAGTCAGCCCGTGTTTGACGGTCGAGGTCTGGCCTGGGCGAGGCCGGCGGACGCTGACTTCCAGATGTCGGAATGCCGGTCCCTCAACAAGGCAGCGCAGGTTAACATAACTCGCATGCGGCTATTAATCGTCGAAGATGATCCCGACTTCGGGCCGGCGCTCAGCGATGCGTTGCGGGCAAAAGGTCACCAGCCGAGCTGGGCGCGGTCCACCGCGCAGGCCCAGGCCATGCTGCACGGCGAAGTGTTCGATGTGCTGTTGCTGGATCTGGGGCTGCCGGACGAGGATGGCTTCGCGTACCTGTCACGACTGCGGCAGGCCGGCTATTCCGAGCCCGTCATCATTCTCACGGCTCGCGATGCGGTCGAGGACCGCGTCCAAGGGCTCGACGCCGGCGCGGATGACTATCTGATCAAGCCGTTTTCGATCGACGAGCTGACGGCGCGGCTGCGCGCCGTGCAGCGGCGCCGCCAGGGTCGCCGCCAGGCCCTCCTCGTGCATGGCGCCCTGGTTCTCGATCCTGCGTCGATGCGCGTCAGTCAGGACGGTCAACCGGTCGAGCTCAGCCGCCGTGAGTTTGCACTGCTGCAGGCACTGCTGGCCCGGTCCGGACAGGTATTGTCCCGGGCCGAGCTGGAAGAGACGCTCTACGGATGGGGGCAGGACGTGGAGAGCAACGCCATCGAGGTCCACATCCATCATTTGCGGCGCAAGCTGGGGACGGAGCTCATCCGCACCGTGAGGGGCGTGGGCTACCTGATCGAACGCCCGGCATGATCACCAGCCTCCGTCTGCGGCTGATCGTCGGACTGCTGGCGACACTCACGACCCTCTCGGTGCTCGACAGTCTCTGGAGCTATCGGGACAGTTATCACGAAACCGAAGAAATCTTCGACGCGCACCTCGCCCAGTACGCCCGCATCGTTCACAACCTCCTCGCCGACGCCCTTCCACGGTCCGGCGAGCCGATGCTGGTGTGGCCGGCTCCTCTGGAGGCCGGGGCTGTCGGGCATCCCTATGAGCGCAAACTCAACTTTCAGGTCTGGCAGGGCGAGCGGCTGGCGGCGCGGTCGGCGTCGGCACGTTCCGATCAGCCCTATGGCTCGCTGCGGGCCGGATTCCAGAATGTCCGCGATACGGGTTCGGCCTGGCGCGTCTTCACGCTGCCGGACCCCGACCACGCACTCACGATCCAGGTGGCGGAACGCGGGGACGTGCGCGGCGAAATGGCCGAGATGATCGCGCGCCGGACCTTGAGCAAGAACCTGGCGCTGGTCCCCTTGACGGCCGTGTTGGTGGCCTGGCTGGTGAGTCAGGGCCTCGCCCCGCTGAAGACCCTCGTTGCCGACATTGCCGCGCGGCGCCCCGATCGGCTGGATCCCCTGCCGTTGACGGGCTTGCCGGCCGAACTCGGTCCGATCATCGCGGCGATCAATGAACTCATGGCGCGTCTGGATCAGGCGCTGGCGCAGGAACGGCGATTCACCAGCGACGCCGCGCATGAACTCCGTACGCCCTTGGCCCTGGTGCGGCTCCAGATCGAGGGCCTGAACCCGCTGGCGGATGAGGCAAGCCGGGAACTCGCTCATCAACGGCTGCTGAGGGGTATCGATCGCCTGTCGCGCACGGTCTCCCAGATGCTGCAACTCGCCCGCCTGGAACAGGCTGCAGATCAGTTGACGACGGCGCCCGTGGACCTGAAGTCGTTGCTGGCAGCGGGCGTCGCCGAACTCGCGCCGGCGGCCTTGACGAAGGATCAGGATCTGAGTCTGGAGATGCCTGCCGAGGCCTGTGTGTTGGCCCATGGTCGAGCAGAGGCGATTGCCATCATGCTGCGCAATCTGCTCGACAATGCCATCCGATATTCCCCGCGCGAGGGGCGCATCGGCGTGACCCTCCGGATGGATGAGGGTCATGCACGGCTTGCGGTCGAGGATACCGGCCCGGGTATTCCCGAGGCCCTGCGCGAAAGGGTCTGGGAGCGCTTTTTCCGCCCGCCCGGCATGGAGAGTCCGGGCTCCGGTCTGGGCTTGTCGATCGTCCGCCAGGTGCTCGAATTGCATCGCGGGACCGCCCGGACTTCCCCGGGCAAGGATGGCCACGGCTTGCGCGTCGAGATCCGGCTGCCACTCCGCTAGATCCGCGCCGCGATGTCCGACCCGTGACCGGTGCGGCATCGGCCGGAACCTTTCCGCCGTGGCTCGCTCCATACGGGGCAGACCGCCGCGCTTGCCGATCGGACGCAGGCGGCGTCACCGACAACCATTCCCGGGAGTGCATGCGATGAAGACCTACGGCTACGCCGCCCACGATGCCGCCAGCCCCTTCCTGCGGCGCCACGCCA
>PKCW01000298.1 GCA_002862965.1 Pseudomonadota bacterium | reverse complement strand
CAATGGCCGTGCGTCAGGCCAATTCCGTTTCGTAGGGGACGCTCTGCCCGTCGCGCGGGCGCTGTTCATCGTGCTCGAAGGCTGTCTGGTCCAGGCGCGCGCCGACACCGCCGAGCAGACGGCCGATGCCGTGCATCGGCTTGCCTTGGGCTTCTTCCTGGCCTGCGGCGCCAGGCCGCCCGCCGAGCTGGGTTACGACGCGCTGCTGGCCGCCACGCCGACGCTTTCTTGACACGCCCGGGCGCCATTCCTATAGTGGACCGCCCGGCGTTTGCCCTCCTGCGGCGAACGCTCAACCATCCGGATTCACGTCCGCGGTGACGCGCCTCCGCTCCCCTTCCACAGGACGAGACATGTTCGGCAAGCTGTTCGGCAAGAAACACACCGGTCCCCATCAGGTGCGGATCGAGGGGCTGGCCCAGCCTGTGGCGTGCGACGAGAAGACCTTCATCCTCTCGGCGGCGCTGCGCGACGGGATCGCCATTCCCTACAGCTGCCGGGTGGGCGGCTGCGGTACCTGCAAGGTGCAACTGCTGGAAGGCAAGGTGAAGGAGTTCACCGACAAGACCTACCTGTTGAGCCAGGAAGAGCTGCGCGCCAACTACATCCTCGCCTGCCAGTGCCAGCCGCGCTCGGACCTGCGCATCCGGGTCGATGCCCTGGACCTGTCCCCGGAGGCCCAAGCCTCGGTGCACGAGGTGGTCACCCGGGCGGGCGTCATCGACGCCTTGCGTCCCCTGACGCACGACATCGTCGAGGTGAGCATCGCGCTGGACGGGCCATTGGCCTATACCGCCGGGGAATATGCCGACCTGCGCGTGCCCGGCGCCCTGGACGAGTTCCGCTCCTATTCCTTCGCCACCCGTCCGGATGCCGCGCGGGCCGATCGCGCCGTGTTCCACATCCGCAAGGTGCCCGGCGGCACGTTCACCGAATGGCTGCATCAGGGCGATCGCCTCGGCGCGCGGGTCGAACTGCGCGGCCCCTTCGGCGACTTCCGCCTGCGTTCGGCCGCAGCCCCCATGGTCTGTGTGGCCGGCGGCAGCGGCATGGCGCCCATCAAGGCCTTGCTGGAGCAGGCCGTGGTGGACGGCGCCGCGCGCGACTGCACCTATCTGTTCGGCGCCCGCACGCAGCAGGATCTGTATGGCCAGGACGACATGGCGCGCATCGGGGCACAGTGGAAGGGCCGCTTCCGCTTCGTGCCGGTGCTCTCCAACGAGCCCGAGGACAGCGACTGGACCGGCCCGCGCGGCCTGGTGACCGAATTCCTGACCCGCGAGATTCCCGACCTCGCCGCCTGCCACGCCTACATGTGCGGACCGCCGCCCATGCTCGATGCCGCCATCGCCGTCCTGAAGGGCGCCGGCCTCTCCGCCGATCACATCCACTTCGACAAGTTCCTCGACAAGAGCCATCTCGCCAAGGCGCACATCACCGAGCCCGCTTCGCACCTCGGCGGGAAAGCCTGAGCCTCGCAGCGCCCTGAAGGCCGGGCGCGGTGCTGGTGCTCCCACCCGCCGCGTCGCGGCAAGACCAACGACGATCCTCAGCCGTAGGCGACGAAGCCTTCCGGCGGCACCCTGATCCGTGCGGCACGGCCATTGCGTGCCTCGACTGCGGTGTGACGCCGATGTGCGCCCGATCGCTGGCATGGAGGCAGGTCAGCGTCGGTGTCGATCCATGCAGGCTGGCGTCGATCGTGACCAAGGCCGCGCGTGGGCCGTGCATCAACGGTCGTCCGAGCCTTTGCTCATCCCGCGCCGCCCACCGCGCTTCTGCCCTTGGCGGGCTTGACCGCCGGCAGCGACTCCACGCGCAGCGTACTGGTCGGGAAGGCAAACCCGACTTCCAGCGCGTCGAAGCGCGCCATGATGGCCAGATTGATGGCCTGCTGGATGTCCATGTAAAGGTTGTAGTCGGGATCGAGGACGTAGTAGACCACCTCGAAGTCGAGCGAAAACTCGCCGAAACGGAAGAAATGCGCGCGGTCGAAACGGGTTTTCGGCTGCGCCTCGATGATGGCGCGCACCTCGGCGCCGAGCTTCGCCAGCGTGTCTCGGGGCGTATCGTAGAGCACGCCGAAGGTGAAGACGATGCGCCGCTCGTACATGCGCTTGTAGTTGCGGATGCGGCTCTTGAGCAGATCGGCGTTGGAAAAGACCAACTGCTCGCCCGACAGGCTGCGCAGACGGGTGGTCTTGAGGCCGACGTGTTCGACCGTGCCCATGAGGTCGTCGACGATGACGAAATCGCCCACGACGAAGGGCTTGTCGAGGCCGATCGAGAGCGAGGCGAACAGATCGGCGAGCACGTTCTGCACGGCCAGCGCGATGGCGATGCCGCCGATACCGAGGCTGGCGACCAGCGTCGTGATGTTGAAGCCGAGGTTGTCGAGAATCATCAACAGCGCGATGGCCCAGATCGCGGTGCGCCCGACGAAGCTGATGAGCCCCACGATGGTGGCGTCGCCGCCATCCCCATGGCGGGCGCGCTGTTCGTAATTCTTGAGCCAGGCGTTGAAAACGCGCTGCGCCCACAGCGTGACCTGAAGCAGCAGCACGACTGCCGTGAGCGTCGTCAGCGCCGCATCCACCTTGGCCGGCAACTCGACGGCGCGGGCGCCGATGAACAGCGCAAGCAGCAGCAGGACGCTGCGTCGCGTGCCGGCGAGAATCTCCGCGCCATAGCCGAGCAGGGCGTGACTGGTCGCGCTGCCGCGCAGCCGCCGTTCGAGCCGCGCCCGGACTGCCGGCAGTACCGTGCCGACGAGCAGCACAAGCCCCAGCGCGATCAGCCAGCGACCCAGCGAATTGCCCCACAGCTCGGCCTGTAGCCAGGCAAAGAGGCCTGATCCGGTCCAGTCGATCTCGTTCCATGGCATGGTGTGGCGCTCCCGGGAGCTGGCGAGCCGGTGTGCAGCACGCGTTGACCAATGCCTGTGAAGACCGCGCGAGGCGAGCCGGGTTCCCGGCACGGCCGCTCGAGCGCATCAGATGCAGCCGCTGCTGCCGCGGGCTGGGGCGCGGTCGCGGTGCCCGGCGCCCGCGATTCAGAGCGCGGCGCCACACCGCCGGCAGTAGTGCGCGTCCGCCTCGTGCTCGCGCAGGCCGCATTGCGCGCAGGCGCGTCGATGGCGCTCGCGCTGGATCAGGGCGGTCATTTCGGCGGTGACGATGCCGGTCGGTACGGCAATGATGGCGTAGCCGGTCAGCATGGCGACGGAAGCGATGGCGCGGCCCAGGGCCGTGACCGGCGAGATGTCGCCGTAGCCGACGGTGGTCACGGTGACGATGGCCCAATAGACGCTCACCGGGATGCTGGTGAAGCCGTTCTCCGGCCCCTCCACGACGTACATCAGGGTGCCGAAGATCACCATCAGGATGAGCACGGTGAACAGGAACACGCCGATCTTGCGCCGCGCCTGCACCAGCGCTTCGATCAGGAAATTGGCCTCGCGCAGGAAGTTGAGCAACCGCAGCACGCGGAAGATGCGCAGCGCGCGCAGCAGGCGGATGCTGAGCAGGTAGTGGGCGCCGGGCACGAGCAGGCTGAGATAGGTGGGCAACACCGCCGCGAGATCGACGAGGCCGTAGAAGCTGCGGGCGTAGCGCAATGGCCGGTCGCTCACCCACAGGCGCAGCAGGTATTCCAGCGTGAACAGGATGGTGAATGCCCACTCGGCGACGTATAGCGCAGCGCCGTAGTGCGCATGGATGGACTGCACGCTGTCGAGCATGACCGCGACGACGCTGACCAGAATGGCCACGATGAGGATTTCATCGAAGGCTTGGCCGGCCCGTGTGTCGGTGCCGAACACGATCCGGCGCAGCCGCGTCCGCAATTCATCCCTTCCGTTCGGCATTCCGGCGTCCCCTGATGATGACCTCGCCCGGATTGTGGCCTGAAACGGCGATCCTGTCAGACGCTCGCCTGGATGCGCGCAGGCCGAGTCCAGCCGGTGCACGGCGCGCGGGATCGGGTGACTACCCCCGGCTGAGGAGGAACAGCAGGATCAGATTGGCCAGCGCGCTGAGGATGAACAAACCGCGCCAGGTGGCGACGGGATCGCGGGCGAGGATGGGCGGCCGGCGCGCGGCGACGAAGTCGGGGTTGGGCTCGCCGAGGTCATGGAGAAATTCGGAGAGCTCCGCCTGGCGCAGCGCGGGATTGCGCTGCAGCGCCTTCTCCAGCGCCCAGTCCACCCACAGCGGCAGGTCCGGCGCCCACTGCCGCGCCGGGGTGTAGGCGAGACGGCGGATGGTGGTTTCGTCATAGCGCTCGCCGTAGGGCAGATGGCCCGTGAGCAGTTCATAGGTGATCACGGCGAGCGAAAAAAGATCCGAGCGCGGGCTGCAGGGCTCGCCCAGCAGGTACTCGGGCGCGGTGTAGAGCCGAGTGCCGAGCAGGTTCAGGCGCTGGATCGGGGTGGTGATTTCCTCGACCCCGGCGATCTTGGTCGAGCCGAAGTCGATGATCCGGGCCGTTCCTTCGGCATCGATGAGGATGTTTTCGGGCTTCAGGTCCTGATGGATCATCTCCAGCCGGTGGAAGGCCATGAGGCCGCGCGCGATCTGGCCGATGAGGTCGCGCACCCGGTGCAGGTCCGGCTGCGGATGGCCGTGCATCCATTGCCGCAGGGTATCGCCCGCGACGTATTCCGCGACCGTGTAGAGAAACTGACGCGGCCGGGTGGGCTCGACGACGCGCAGCACGTGCGGGCTGTGCAAACGCTTGCCGACCCATTCCTCGTGCGTGAACAGGTCCAGATAGACCGGATCGTCCTGATAGTTGGCCGATGGGGTCTTGAGCGCGACCTGGGCACCGCTGTCCTCGTCCACGGCGAGATAGACCTGGCTGCGCGCGCTGGCGTGCAGGGCGCGGACGATCCGGTAGCCGTCGATGCGCATCCCCGGATCGAGCTCGGGCGGAAACGGCTTTTCGGTGAGCTGGTCGAACCAGCCGGCCGCATCGATCTCCGGCAGCGCGTCGAAGCGCACGATCTGGCAGGTCACATTGTCGGGGCTGCCTGCGTGCAGGGCGCCGGTCGCGATCGCTTTCGCCGCCCGATCGAGATGGTCGGCATGCGCCAGGATCGCGGCAACCATCGCCTGCTCGTTGAGGTACTCGTGCACCCCGTCGGTGGTGAACAGGAACACGTCGCCGACCTCGACCGGCAAAGCGCGGTAGTCGATGTCCAGATGCAGGTCGATGCCGAGCGCGCGGGTGAGGAAATTCCGGTCCTCCGACACCCAGACGCGATGGTCCTGGGTGAGCTGGGTGAGTTCGCCCTGGCGCAGCCGGTAGATGCGCGTGTCGCCGACGTGGAACAGATGCGCCGTGGTGGATTTCACCACCAGCGCGCTCAGCGTCGTGGCGCAACTGCGCCGCGCACTGTCTGCGCCCTGGCCGCACAGCCAGCGGTTGGTGGCCCGCAGCACCTTTTCCACCGACGTCTTCACGGTCCAGGACTCGGCGGTGCAGTAATAGTCGTGGAGCAGGCTCTTGACGCTGGTTTCGCTGGCGACACGCCCGGCCGCGCTGCCGCTCACACCGTCGGCCAGCACGGCGGCGATGCCCTTGCTCTCCAGCAGCGGCGAGGCGGGAACCAGCACGCCGTAGCTGTCCTGGTTCTCGGCCTTGACGCCCCGGTCGGAGTATTGGCCGACCGAGACCCGCGCCGCTGGCGTCATCGGCGGCGCATCCCGCGCGCGGCCGTCATCCAGGTCTCGCCGCGGATCATTCAGCCGACCTTGATCATCTGCACCGTCCCGTCGGGCAGGACTTCAGCCGTTTCCCCGCGTGGCTCGGCCAGCAGCAGCGCGATCAGCGCCAGCACCACCAGCGCCGTGCCACCGATCACCATGAAGAAGATCTGCGGCGACACGAAGGACAGCACGGTCAGGAACACCAGCCCACCGACGTTGCCGTAGGCCCCCGCCATGCCGGCGATCTGGCCGGTCATGCGGCGCTGGATCAGCGGCACCATGGCGAACACGGCGCCCGAGCCGCCCTTGGCGAACAGGCCGCAGAGCAGGGTGTTGGCCACCACCAGCGCCACCGGCCAGCCCTGATTCACCTGCCCCAGCAGCAGAAAACTGCCGGTGATGCCGCTGAAGAGCAACAGCAGGCTCAGGCGCCGGCCGATGCGATCGCTCAGGATGCCGCCCGCGGGCCGGGCGACCAGATTCATCACGGGGTAGGTGCCGGCCAGGAGGCCGGCGGTGACCGGCGAAAGATGGAACTGGTCGAGATAGAACAGTGGCAGCATGGACACCAGCGCCAGCTCCGAGCCGAAGGTGACGAGGTAGGCCAGATCCAGGATCGCCACCTGCCCGAAGCGGTAGCGAAACAGCTCCGGCACGGGCTTGGCCAGCACTTCCCGGTTCACCTGCACGATCTTCCAGCCCTGATAGGCGCAGATGGCCGCGATGGCGGCATAGAGCGTGAAGCTCATGGCCGGCGAGAACCACTTCAGCCCGGACGGCGACAGCTTCCAGACGAGCAGCGCCAGCGCCCCATAAATGGGCAGACTCATGAGCAGGTAGAGCGCCAGATCGCCGCGGCTGGTGACCTCCATCGCGCCCATCTTCTTGGGCTTGAAGTAGGTCGAGCCCTTGGGCGTGTCCTCCACTGAGCGGTAGTAGACGACGCCGTAGATGATGGCCACGACGCCCGTGGCGGCGATGGCGAAGCGCCAGCCGTGCTCGCCGCCGAAGGCGAGCGCCAGGGACGGCAGCAGCATGGCCGAGGCAGCCGAGCCGAAGTTGCCCCAGCCGCCGTAGATGCCTTGCGCGATGCCCGTCTGGCGGGCCGGGAACCACTCCCCGATCATGCGGATGCCGACGACGAACCCGGCGCCCACGAAGCCCAGCAGAAACCGCGTCAGCGCGAGCTGCGCGAAGCTCTGGGCGAGCGCGAAGGCGAAGCACATGAGGCCCGCGCTGATGAGGATGAGCGTGAACATCCGCCGCGGACCGTAACGGTCGACCAGCATGCCGACCACGATGCGCGCCGGAATGGTGAGCGCCACGTTGAGGATCAGCAGGATGCCGACTTCCTGTTCGTTCAGGCCGAAGTTCTGCCGCAGGGCGGCCATGAGCGGGGCGTGATTGAACCAGACGGCGAAGGAGATGAAAAAGGCGATCCAGCTCAGGTGCAGGATGCGCATGTTGTCCTTGAAGGACAGGAGATTGAGTCTTTCGGCCATGGGGAGGGATTCCGGCAGGATGAGCGTGCCGGAAATTCGCAAGATCTGCGCCAAGATCGCGCACGCCGGCCGATTGGCCCGAGAATGCGGCCCCGGCCTAGCAAACCCCTTGACGCCGGTGGTCGATGGCGCGCTGTTATGGCGCGACGCAGCCACATCAGGCGCACCAAATGCGCGCTACAAGCGACCGTGGTGCAGATGACGCACCAATTTCATGCGGCGCGCAGTCACCCCGGCCTGAGCAGCGCGAGCGGCGCGCCGGCAAGGCCGGCGCCGAGATCGGCGCCCACCTCGGCCCACTGCGTTCCCGTCAGCACGTCCGTCCAGGGGCCGGATGGCAGGCCGGGGTCGGCTTGCAGGCGCGTATCCGCCCAGCGCGCGCCGGTCAATCGGTCGAGGTCGCCCTGGCACAGGGTGTAGAGCAGGCGCGGCGCCAGCACGACGAGCGCGCGGCCCTCGAACTGCCGGGCGAACACGCAGAGGTGCTCGGACGCCGGCCCACTGACCGTCAGCGGCAGGTAGCTGCCCTGCTGGAACAGCGCGGGATCGGCCTGGCGCCAGGCGAGCGCCGCATGCACGAGATGCAACTTGAGCGCGCCGTCCGTGCGGTTCTCCCACGCGGCCTGCCAGCGCGCCGCCGGATCCGGCGCCTCGCGCAAGCGCGCGAGCAGGTCTGAGCGTTTGGCATAGTCCACCGGACGGCGGTTGTCCGGATCGACGAGGCTCAGGGTTTCCAGTTCCGTGCCCTGATAGAGGTCTGGGAAACCGGGCGCCGTGGCCTGCAACAGGCTTTGCGCGAGCCCGTTCCAGCGCCCGAAGGGGACGAGCGGCGCCACGAAGCGGGCCAGATCGTCCGGGAACGGATTGGTCGGCCCCGGCTCCAGAACGCCGCGGACGAAACGCTCCAGCGCAGTCTCGTAGCCGGCATCCGGGCTGAACCAGGAACTCTGCTCCTTGCCTTCGCGCGTGGCCTTTTGCAGGTAGGCCACGATGCGATCCGCATAATCAGGCGCGATCGCCGCCGCATCGGCGGGCCAGCTGCCGATCAGCGTCTGGTAGAGCAGGTACTCGTGATGCGCTGCGGGCAACCGCTCGCCGTCCGCTTCGGTGAGGTGGCGCCGGTTCATGCGCGCCCAGCGCTGCACGGCCTCGCCGAAGGCCTGCGGACACTCCGACAGCACATTGAGGCGGGCGCGCACGTCCTCGCTGCGCTTGGTGTCGTGGGTGGTGCCGGCCAGCATCTGATGCGCAAACTGCTGCAGCCGGCGCTGATTGTGATGATGCAGCGCGGCCACGCTGACCTCGGCGCGCGCCGGATTGCTGCCGACCTCGTTCAGGGACGCCAGCGCAAAGCTGCGATAGAAGGTCGTGTCCTCGACCGATTTCGCCATCACCGGCCCGGTGTACTGGGCAAAGCGCATGGCGAAATCCTGCAACGCCAGCCGGCGCAGGGCGGGCGTGTCCGCTGCCGTGTCCAGGGCGAGCACGCGGTGAATGAAATCGAAGATCGTCGTTTCCCCGCGCGCGTGACGCTTTTTCGCCTGCGCGACGGCCCAGTCCAGGTCGCGCCGATCCTCATCCTGCGCGCCCCGGCCATCGACGTAGGTGCGGTAGACGGGAAAGGCCGCGACCACCTCCGCCAGCGCGCTGCGCAAGGCATTGACGGTGAAGTCGCGCGTCACGGGATCGGCCTCGGCCAGCCGCCCCAGCCGGTTGGCGAGCACGTTGAGCTCGCTGGCCAGCGTGGTGCGCATGATCGTGCGCTTGGCGGTGTGGATGGTCTCGCCCAAGGGCTCGGTGCGGCCGGTGAAATCGGCGAAACATTGGCGCAGCGCGGCAAGGCCATTGCCGTCGATCTGCACGCCGTTCATGAGCCGGATGAATTCATAGCCGGTGGTGCC
>PKCW01000085.1 GCA_002862965.1 Pseudomonadota bacterium | reverse complement strand
CGCGATCACGGTCTGTCGGCAGGAAGCGCCGGGAATCGCGGCGCGTCTTTCCACCGAAACCGGTGCGCGGGTCGGGCGGACCGCCTTGCGGGTGCGCAATCCGGCCAATGCACCCGATGCCCCCGCGCGTGAGGTGCTCGAACGGTTCGCGCAGGCCGTGGCGAGCGGTACGTCGGCTCCGCCGGAGTATTTCGCGGTCGCTTCCGACGGTCAGGCGCGCTATTACAAGGCCATCATCACTCAGCCCGCCTGTCTGAGCTGCCATGGCCAAGCGCTCGATCCGACGGTCGCAAAGGCGATCGCCCAACATTACCCCAACGATCGGGCGACGGGTTTTGCGGCAGGAGGATTGCGAGGGGCCTTCGTCGTGGGATGGCCGGCCGCGGGAGGAGAATGACCATGATCCGCAACTGTCGGCATTGTGGCGCCAGAAACCGGATACCGGAACGTCATTTGGCCGATACCGGCCAGTGCGGTGCCTGCAAACAGGTCCTGCCGCCCTTGGCCGAGCCGCTCGATGTCGACGCCGATCAGTTCGAGACCATCGTCCAGGCGGCGAGCGTGCCGGTGCTGGTCGACTTCTGGGCGTCCTGGTGCGGACCATGCCAGATGGCCGCGCCCGAAGTCGCCAGGGCGGCGGCCAACCTGGCGGGTCGGGCCTTGGTGCTCAAGGTCAACACTGAGCAGCACCCGGAAATCGCCTCTCGCTATCAGGTGCGCAGCATCCCGAATTTCGCCCTGTTCCGCTCGGGTCGACTGGTCTGGCAGCAGGCCGGATTGCTGCGTCATCACCAGCTGGAGCAGATTGCCGCAGGCGCTTGATCCAGCTGGCAGCATCTGGGGACGGACGATCCGGCGCCGGCGAGGTTCAGCAAAGCGCCCCGCCAGCGGTTGCAGCAGGCGGCAAGTTGAAGACGGATTCATGACAACCCTGCTAGAAGGGGGGCGGAGAAGGCCATGCGTCGAGGTTTTGTGAGCGTTTTGACTGCCGGATGGCTCATCAGCCCCGCCTGGGGAGGGGAGCTTGCGGATGTACTGCGGGAGACGCGCGATCATCCTGCGCTGGCAGCCGCCGCAAGCCGCGTCGACGCGGCGGAGGATGCCCTGTCCGCGGCGCGCCGCCGTTCGCTCGGCTCGGGCGGCGTCCTGATCGAGGGGGCGCGCTACGAGGATCAGCGTTTCGTCGGCGTGCTGTCCCCGCAAGCCTTGGCGCGTCCGCCGTTCGCCCGTGACCTGATGACCTACGGCGTTGCCTATTCCGTGCCCATCGACTGGGCCGGGGTGATTGCTGCCGCCCGCAGGGCGGGAGCCTCCGATCTGGCGGCAGCCCACTTGGCCGAACGCCAGACGGTATTGGTGAAACTGCATGCGGCGACCTCGGCGTATGTGCGGCTGCAGGCCTTGCTGAGCCAGCGCGACATCCTTGCCGTGCAGCATGAACGGGTGGGTCAGACCGTCCAGCGCGTCGAGGTCGAGGTGCAGACCGAGCAGTCATCCACCGCAGACTTGCGTCTGGCGCAAGCGGAACTGGCGCGTCTGCGCTCCGATGAGGTGCGCCTGGCAGGGGAAATCGCCGCCCAGCAGGCCATACTGGAAGAAGCCGTCGGCCGCCGTCTGCTGCCGGCGCAAGAGATCATCGAGAGCCCTCCATGGACGGACGCCGTCACTTCCGATCTGCTGCCGAACACATTGGCCGAAGCGCAGGCCCAAGCCGCGGCGGCCCAGGCACGCGAACTCCAGCGGTCTTTGTGGCCGACACTGGCGGCCGGCGGGGAATATGTGCAGTTCGACGGCAATGGTGAGGAACCGGACGCGTGGAGTCTGTCGGCACGGCTGAGCGTCCCCATCGACCCGGCCAGCCGCAAGCGGACCGAATCGGCCCAGGCACAGGCACAAGCCGCTCGCCAGGCGCAACGGGCGGCGCTGCGAGAGGCGGAACGCGATTGGCTCGCGCTTCACTCGGCCTATCAAACCGCACGGGCAGATATCGATGCCTTGGCGGCCGAAACCACGGCCCGGCGCGAAGTCGTGCGCGTTCAGGCCGAGTTGCAGCGCGTGGGGCTCGTCTCGCTGGAAGACTTCCTGCGTCAGCAGCGCGATCAATTGGAGGCCGAGGCCCGCCTGACACAAGCCCGGGCGGGCGCCGTCACGGCCTGGTCGGCCGCTCAGGTACTGCGGGGCTTGTCATCCGCAGCCTACGTCTCGGCCCTGGAGGCTCAGGAGGCGTCGCCACGCTGAGTCGGGCGTGTCGATAGTGTGACACTCGGCGCGACCGTGTCGGCTTTGTCACCTTCCGCGACGATCAGCGGCGGAACGTCCGCGACTGAACCCAGGCGCCGCCGAGCATGGCCAGCACGAAGGGCACGGCTTCGGCCGGCTGGATCAGCAGGGCGGCGATGGCCGGCCCCGGACAATAACCGGCCATGCCCCAGCCGAGACCGAACAAGCCCGCGCCGAACAGCAGCGGACGGTCGATATCGTGGTCGGCCGGCAGGCTGAAGCGCGCCGCCCAGAGCGGCTTTCCGCCTCGAAAGACCCCCGGGAAACCGAGTGCCGTGACGCAGACGGCCGCCCCCATGACCAGCGCGAGACTCGGGTCCCACCGTCCGCTGACATCGAGGAAGGCGAGCACTTTCTCGGGGTTGACCATCTGGGCCACGTAAAGGCCGATGCCGAACAGCACTCCGGCAATGAATGCGGCGGCGAGGGACCTCATGGCAGTACCCCGAGCGTATGACGCAGGATCAGCACGGTCACCATGGCCACCGTCATGAAGGTGAACGTCGCCGCCAGCGAGCGCGGGGCGCGCCGGCCCAGTCCGCAGACACCGTGGCCGCTGGTGCAGCCGTTCCCGAGCCGGCTACCGTAGCCCACCAGAAAGCCGGCGCACAGCAGCGCCCAGAGCGGAAAGCCCTGACGTGGGGCGAATGCGAGCCGGTCGATCGGCAGCATCAGAAGGGTCCCGACCGCCAGGCCGGCCAGGAATGCCAGCCGCCAGCCGCGTTCCGTCGCGTCGCGCGCGCCGAGGCCGAAGACGATGCCGCTGATGCCCGCGATGCGACCGATGCTCAGCAGCAGCAGGAGCGCGCTGAGGCCGATCAAAAGTCCGCCCAGTACGGCGAGGGATGAGCCAAGAATAGTCATGGGGATCAATGGGACCTTGAAGTCGGATGACGCGGCCCAATTGTATGTCAGTCCGAAGCCGCGACGCGGGACCGCCTGCCGGACACCGTCCCTCCGGTGTCTCATCGGAGGGGATCGGCGGTTTGGAGGCATGATGTATACTCGCCTTTCAGGCAAGGCCACGCGGCCGGGCTTGGTCGCACCCCGCGTCGGCGAAAGTGGCGGAATCGGTAGACGCGCTGGATTTAGGTTCCAGTGGGCTGGCCCCGTGAGAGTTCGAGTCTCTCCTTTCGCACCATGGCAATTGGCACGGGATTTGGTTGCATGTTCTGAGCGGCATGCCGTTTTTGATCGATGTCGGAGTAACGAGCGAATGCAGAGCGCAGTTGAAGTCACCGGAGCCCTGGAACGTCGGATCCGTGTGCAGGTACCCGCCCAGGAAGTGGATCGTCAGGTCGAGGACCGGCTGCGCTCGCTGGGCCCACGCGCACGAATCAAGGGATTCCGGCCGGGCAAGGCGCCGCTTTCCGTGATCCGCCGTCAATACGGCGACCAGGTCCGCCAGGAAGTGGTGGAGGAGGTCCTGCGCGCGTCCTACGCCACCGCGATCCAGGATCAGGGCCTGCAGCCCGCCGGTTCGCCACAGATCGAGGCCGAATCACTGGCGCCAGGCGCTGATCTGACCTATACCGCAGTCATCGAGGTGTATCCGGACATCGAACTGGCGACCATCGAGGACCAGCGCATCGAGCGACCGCAAGTGACGATCGGCGAGGATGACGTCGATCGGGTGCTGGGGCAGATCCGCGAGCAACAGGCCCATTACCATGCGGTCGAGCGCCCGGCACAGGCCGGTGATCGGCTGACGATGGATTTCGAGGGAACCATCGATGGGGTTCCCTTCTCGGGCAATCGCGGCGAAGGCGTCGAAATCGAACTGGGCGCGGGGCGTCTGCTGGCCGATTTCGAGAATGGCCTCCTGGGTGCCGCGCCGGGTCAATCGCTGGATGTGCCGCTGACGTTCCCGGAGGATTACCCGTCTGCGGAAGTTGCCGGCAAGACGGCCCTGTTCAAGGTCGTGGTTCACGAAGTGGCCGAGAAACACCTGCCCGCACTGGACGATGACCTCGCCGCCGCGGCGGGCGTCGATGAAGGCGGGCTAGAGGCCCTCCGGGCCCGCATCCGGGAGCGTCTGGAGGTGCAGGCGGAACAAGCCACGGCTGCGCGGATCAAAGAACGCGTCATGGAAGTGTTGCTGAACCTGCATGATGTCCCCGTGCCGGGCGCCCTGATCGAGCAGGAAGTCGATCGACTGATGGGCGAAATGGCCCAGCGCATGGGCTTGCGGCCTCAGCAGGGCGGCCAGTTGCCACGCGAAATGTTTGCCGATCGTGCGCGGCGTCGAGTGGGCCTAGGGCTGATCGTCGGCGAGTGGATCAAGCGCGAGGGCATTCAGCCGGACCCCGCGCGCGTCGATAGCATGATTGCGTCCCTGGTCGCGAACCATGATCAGCCCGATGCGCTGGCCCAGGCCTACCGTGGCAATCGGGACGTCATGCAGCGCATTCACGGCGCCGTGCTGGAAGATCAGGTCGTCGATCGACTTCTGGAGAAAATGACGGTGTCGGACGTGCCGACCTCGTTCCAGGATCTGATGAGCAATCCCGGCGCGCTCGCCGGCGAGGAGATGTAATGCCGTCACCGTATTCGGAGAATCCGTTCTCCGTGCAGGCCAATCTGGTACCCATGGTGGTCGAACAGACCCCTCGCGGCGAACGCGCCTTCGACATCTTTTCGCGGCTGCTGAAGGAGCGCCTGATCTTCGTCGTCGGGCAGGTCGAGGATCACATGGCCAACCTCATCGTGGCCCAGATGATGTTCCTCGAATCGGAGAATCCGGACAAGGACATTCACCTGTACATCAATTCGCCGGGCGGATCGGTCACGGCCGGACTGGCCATCTATGACACCATGCAGTTCATCAAGCCAGCCGTGAGCACGATTTGCGTCGGCCAGGCTGCGAGCATGGGCGCGGTGCTGCTCGCGGCGGGCGCGAAGGGCAAGCGCTTCTGCCTGCCGCATTCGCGCATGATGATCCACCAGCCCTTGGGCGGATTTCAGGGGCAGGCTGCGGACTTCGAGATTCACGCCCGCGAAATCCTGTTCATACGGGATCGACTCAATGCGATTCTGGCCCGGCATACGGGCCAGGACATCCACCGGATCGAGCAGGACACCGATCGGGATCGGTTCATGAGTGCCGAGCAGGCGATGGAATATGGGCTCGTCGATGGCATCCTGACCAGCCGGGAATTGCCCGGCGAGCGGACGTGACGGCCCAAGGTCCGGCTTAGCGCACCAACTGGCACGACCAATGCAAAGAGTTTAGCCAAGAGACGGCAACGGTGAGGGACGGGAGATGAGCGAAGACACGCGCGGGAAAAGCACCGAGAGCGGGAAATTGCTGTACTGCTCTTTTTGCGGGAAAAGTCAGCATGAAGTGCGCAAGCTGATCGCCGGCCCATCGGTATTCGTTTGCGACGAGTGCGTCGAGTTGTGCAACGACATCATCCGCGAGGAACTTCAGGACAAGGCCGAGTCGGACCGCAACCGCCTGCCCAAGCCGAAGGAAATCAAGAAAGTTCTGGACGAGTATGTCATCGGACAGGAGTCGGCCAAGAAGATCCTGGCCGTCGCCGTCTACAACCATTACAAGCGTATCCAGGCCAAGGGCGCGGGCAAGGATCAGGTCGAACTTTCCAAGAGCAACATCCTCCTCATCGGACCCACGGGCTCCGGCAAGACCCTGCTGGCCGAGACGCTGGCGCGGATCCTGAATGTGCCCTTCACCATTGCCGACGCCACCACGCTGACCGAGGCGGGATATGTCGGCGAGGATGTGGAAAACATCATCCAGAAGCTGCTGCAGAAGTGCGAATACGACGTCGAGAAGGCGCAGACGGGCATCGTCTACATCGACGAGATCGACAAGATTTCGCGCAAGTCGGACAACCCGTCCATCACGCGTGACGTCTCCGGAGAAGGCGTCCAGCAGGCGCTGCTGAAGCTGATCGAGGGCACCATGGCCTCGGTGCCGCCGCAAGGTGGCCGAAAACACCCGCAACAGGAATTCCTGCAGGTCGACACCCGCAACATCCTGTTCATCTGCGGCGGCGCATTTGCCGGCCTGGACAAGATGATCGCGCGGCGCACCCAGACCGGTGGCATCGGATTTTCTGCCGACATCAAGCGCGCCGATGCCGATCGTGACACGTTGCATCTGCTCAGCGGGGTGGAACCCGAAGATCTGGTCAAGTACGGACTCATCCCCGAGTTCGTCGGCCGGCTTCCGGTCGTCGCGACGCTCGAGGAACTGGACGAAGCGGCCCTGATGCGCATCCTGATCGAACCCAAGAATGCCTTGTCGCGCCAGTACCGCAGACTCTTTGAAATGGAAGGTTGCGATCTGGAGTTCACCGAAGATGCCCTGCGGACGGCAGCCCGCAGGGCGATGGAACGCCGCACCGGCGCCCGCGGCCTGCGGACCATCCTCGAGACGGCCCTGCTCGACGTCATGTACGAGTTGCCTTCGATGAGCAACGTGCGCAAGGTCGTCGTCGATACCGGAACGGTGCTCGGTGAATCACCGCCCTTCATCCTCTATCGGAACGACGCCAGCGACCTTCCGCCACAGGCAGCGGCAGCCGACTGAGCAGCAACGTGTGCGGGCACACGCTTGAAATCCCGCGCCAATGCCCCCACTTCAGGTTCAGGTTCCGATCTGAACATCGCCACTGGCTGCTCGGCCCCGCTCCCCGCGGGCAGCCACCCTTTCGAGGTGACGCCGCATGAAATCCCATGACTCCAGGTCGCTTGCTGCCGAAGGCCCCCAGTTTACGGCGCCGCTGTTGCCGCTGCGTGACGTGGTGGTCTATCCCCACATGGTGATCCCGCTGTTCGTTGGACGGGAAAGGTCCATCCACGCCCTCGAAGCCGCGATGGAAGGCGATCGCAAGGTGCTGCTGGTGGCTCAGGTGAGCGCCGAAAAGGATGACCCCGTCCAGGAAGACCTTTATGTGCTGGGGACCGAGGCCACCGTGCTCCAGTTGCTGAAGCTGCCGGACGGCACCGTGAAGGTGCTGGTCGAGGGGTTGCGGCGCGCCAAGCTGGAACACGTCGAAGAAGACGCGGCAAGTTACCTGCTTGGACAGTACCGTGCCGTCGCGAACGTCGGCTACGAAAAGAATCGCGAGCTCGAGGTTCTGGTCCGGTCGGTGCTCAACCTCTGCGATCAGTTCGTCAAGTTGAACAAGAAGATTCCGCCGGAGGTACTGACGACGCTGGCCGCCATCGAAGATGCGGGCCGTCTCGCCGACACCATCGTCGCGCACATGTCGCTGAAGGTCGAGCAGAAGCAGGAGGTCCTCGAACTCCAGGATGTCACCCAGCGCCTCGAGCGCGTGATGGCACTCATCGAGACCGAGATCGATCTCCTCCAGATCGAAAAGCGCATTCGGGGGCGCGTCAAGGCCCAGATGGAGAAGAGCCAGCGCGAGTACTATCTCAACGAGCAGATGAAAGCCATCCAGCGCGAGATCGGCGAACTGGAAGACGCGCCCAGCAACGAGATGGACGAGCTGGCTCGTCGCATCGAGCAAGCGGGGATGCCCAAGGACGCGCGGCAGAAGGCCGAAGCCGAGCTCGGCAAGCTCAAGATGATGTCGCCCATGTCCGCCGAAGCCGGGGTCGTACGCAACTATCTCGATGCCCTGATCTCGGCCCCATGGACCCAGAAGACGCGCGTCCGGGCAGATCTGGGGCGGGCCCAACAGGTTCTGGATGAGGACCACTACGGCCTGGAGAAAGTCAAGGAGCGGATCCTCGAGTATCTCGCGGTCCAGAAGCGCGTGCGCAAGCTCAAGGGCCCCATCCTGTGCCTCGTGGGCCCCCCCGGTGTCGGCAAAACCTCGCTGGGCAAAAGCATTGCGCGCGCGACCAACCGGAAGTTCACGCGCATGGCATTGGGCGGCGTTCGGGACGAGGCCGAGATCCGCGGGCATCGTCGCACCTACATCGGATCCATGCCGGGCAAGATCATCCAGAACCTTTCCAAGATCGAAAGCCGCAATCCGCTGTTCCTTCTCGATGAAGTCGACAAGATGGCAATGGATTTCCGGGGGGATCCGGCATCGGCGCTGCTCGAGGTCCTGGATCCCGAACAGAATCACACGTTCAATGATCACTATCTGGAAGTGGATTTCGATCTGTCGGATGTGATGTTCGTGGCGACCGCCAATACCCTGAACATCCCGCCGGCGCTCCTCGACCGGATGGAGGTCATCCGTCTGGCCGGCTACATCGAAGACGAGAAACTGCACATCGCGCAGCAGCACATCCTGCCCAGACAGCGTGAGAAGCACGGCCTGTCGGCGGACGAACTGAGCTTGGGAGCCGACGCGATTCGGCTCGTGATTCAAAACTACACGCGGGAGGCTGGGGTTCGCAGTCTGGAGCGCGAAATCGCGAAGATCTGCCGCAAGGTGGTCAAGCGGCTGGCGCTGGACGCCGATCTGAAGACGGTCGCGGTGACTCCGGAGAGCCTGACGGACTTCCTGGGAGTGCCGCGTTACCGCCACGATCTTGCCGACCAGAACGACAGCGTGGGAAGAGTCACCGGGCTGGCGTGGACGGAAGTGGGCGGCGAATTGCTGACGATCGAAACCGCTGTCGTGCCGTGGAAAGGAAAGCTGATCCACACCGGATCGCTGGGCGAGGTGATGCAGGAGTCGGCAAAGGCGGCCCTCTCTTGGATTCGAGCCCACGCCGTAGAGCTCGGCCTGGCGTCCGACCCCGCCGAGCACCTCTTCGGGCGGACGGATCTGCACATCCACTTCCCTGAGGGCGCCATCTCCAAGGATGGCCCCTCGGCCGGCGTGACCATCACCACTGCCATGGTCTCCGCTCTTACCGGCCGGCTCGTCCGCCCGGACACGGCGATGACGGGGGAGGTGTCGCCCACGCCCGTGCC
>PKCW01000262.1 GCA_002862965.1 Pseudomonadota bacterium | reverse complement strand
CGAAGGCCTGCCGCTCGGCGGAGACCGGCCATGAAGGTGCTGGTGGTCGGCGGCGACGGGTTCTGCGGCTGGCCGACGGCGCTGCATCTCAGCGCGCGCGGCATGGACGTGGCCCTGGTGGACAACTTCTCTCGCCGCCGCATCGATCGGCAGATCGGATCGGCTTCGCTGACGCCCATCGTCTCGATGGAGGAACGTCTGGCCACCTGGCAGGCGCTGCGCGGGCGGGCGCTCGATTTCACCGAACTCGATCTGGCCCAGGACTACGAATCGCTCTGCACCCTGCTGACCCATCTGGCGCCCGATGCCATCGTCCATTTCGCCGAACAGCGCTCGGCGCCCTACTCCATGCGCTCACCGGCGACCAAGCGCTATACGGTGCAGAACAATCTGGCGGCCACCCACAACCTGCTCTGCGCGCTCGTCGAAATCGGGCTCGATGCCCATGTGGTGCATCTGGGCACGATGGGAGTGTACGGCTACGGCGGCACGGATGCGCCGATTCCCGAGGGTTACCTGCCGGTCCGGGTGAGCAATGCGCAGGGGCAGTGGATCGAGCGCGAGATCCTGCATCCCACCGATCCGGGCAGCGTCTATCACATGACCAAGGCCCAGGATCAGCTGCTGTTCGCCTTCTACAACAAGAACGACGGGCTGCGCATCACCGATCTGCACCAGGGCATCGTATGGGGCACGCAAACCGCGGAAACGAAACTCGACGAGCGGCTCGTCAACCGTTTCGACTACGACGGGGACTATGGCACGGTGCTCAACCGCTTCCTCATGCAGGCGGCCGTCGGACATCCCCTGACCGTGCATGGGACCGGTGGCCAGACCCGCGCCTTCATCCATATCCAGGACACGGTGCGCTGCATCGAACTGGCCTTGACGAGTCCGCCCCGCAGCGGCGAGCGCGTGCGCATCATGAACCAGATCACCGAAACGCACCGGGTGCGCGATCTGGCCGCATTGGTGGCCCAGCAGACCGGGGCCGCCGTGCGCTTCCTGCCCAACCCGCGCCGGGAAGCCCCCGAGAACGAGTTGCGGGCCGACGGCCGCCGGCTGCAGGAACTGGGGCTGACGCCCACGACGCTGTCTGCGGGGCTGATGCAGGAAGTCCACGAGATCGCCCGGCGCCATGCGGCGCGTTGCGACCTGCGCAAGATTCCCAGCACCGTCCGCTGGCGGCAGGACGAAGGGGAAGCCCCTGCGGTCGCCGTCGCCTGAACCGCCTATACACTCACTGGAGCGATGCCATGAACACGCCGTCCAGCCCCAAGGACTACCGCACGATCTGGATCTCCGATGTCCATCTGGGCAGCCGCGGCTGCCAGGCCGACCGGCTGCTGGAGTTCCTGCGCGCCCACCCCTGCGACCGGCTCTATCTGGTGGGCGACATCATCGACGTCTGGGCCCTGCGGCGCGGCATCTACTGGCCGCAGGCGCACAACAACGTGCTGCGTTACCTGCTCGGCGTCTCGCGCGAGGGCACCGAGGTCATCTACATTCCCGGCAACCACGATGCGCTGTTCCGCGACCACGCCGGAACGCACTTCGGTGGCATCGCCATCCATCGCCACGCCATGCACACGACCGCCGACGGCCGGCGCTTTCTGGTGCTGCACGGCGATGAATTCGACAGCGTGGTGCAATACTCGCAGCTTGCCGCCATGTTCGGCAGCAAGATGTACGACGTGCTGTTGAGCCTCAATCATCCGGTGAATGCCGTCAGGCAGATGATGGGCCAGCCGTACTGGTCGCTGTCCGCCTTCGTCAAGAGCCGCGTCAAGGAAGCCGTGAAGTACATCGGCAACTACGAGCAGGCGGTCGCCCGCGAAGCCGCCCGCTACGGCATCGACGGCGTCATCTGCGGCCACATCCACCACGCCGAGATCTCGCGCATCCACAACCTGCAGTACTGCAATTGCGGAGACTGGGTGGAGAGCTGCACCGCCCTGGCAGAAGACCCGCAGGGCCGCATCTCGCTCATCCGCTGGCCCGAGTCGCGCGTGGAACGCCGTCCCGCCCCGCTGCGTCAGGTCGCCTGAGCCGAACCGCGGCGCTTCGCGCCCCGCCGGCGCGAAGCGCCGCCGGGCATCACCCGCCGCGCCGGGTCAGATCCCCTCAAGCTTCGCGCGGCGCCGCCGTCATGCTGGGACATCCCCTGACGATGACGGGAGCGGTTCCATGGCCGGCCAGCTGCGACGAATCCCGGCGATGCTGTGCGTCCTCCTGCACGCCGGCCTGCTCCATGCGGAGGTCTATCGCTGTGAACAGGCCGGCCGGACGGTCTTCACCGACCAGCCCTGTCCGGGCGGTCGCATGGCGGAAACCCGGCCGCCCCCCACCGGGACCCTGGATCCGATGGCCCGGCACGCGCAGGATGAACGCATCCGGCAGTGGGAGCGCGAGTCCGCCGCAGCGGCCGCGGCGCTGCGCACGGCGGACCGGGAATGGCTGGCAGGCCATGCGCGGGAGCAGGCCATCGAGCAGGCCTATCAACGGCGCGAAGTCGTGGCAGGCATGAGCCGTGATCAGGTCCGGCAACTGCTCGGCGCGCCGGTCCGCATCGCGCGGCGCGCCGACGCCGACGGACCGGGCGAGCGCTGGTACTACCCGGACCGGGGTGATGGGCCGAGCACCGTCCAGTTCGTGGACGGACGGGTCGCCACCTACGGCAATCCGGGCCGGCCCTACCGCTGATCGGCCGTCTCAGGGCGCACTCGCCAACGCGCTGGACAGACGCTTGGCGAACTCGGGGTCTTCCCATCGACGCAAGGAAATGGCGTTGTACTCGGCGACACTGAGACCGTTGCGCTCGATGGCGGCCCTCATCTCGGTGTTTCCGCTCTGGGCCAGACTGAACCGCTCCTCGGCGTCGGCCGCCGGAAACAGCTGCGTGTAGCGGGCATGGATGGCTTCAAGCTCGCGATGACTGCGGGTGAAGCGATCCAACTGTTGCGGGCTGAGGTCCGGCGCCAACCCGATGCCCGCCGTGGGACGCGGGACCGCAGGGGATACCGTGGACGCGGCATCCGCCTCCGAAGGGACCCGGGACGCCGGGGCGGGCGGCGCCTGCATGGCCGCCGTTCCCGGCAGTTGCGGAATGTTGACCTCGTCTTCGTCCCGGTTGACATCGATGCGGACCGCCTCCGGCGCCACCGACTCCGGGAGCGGGTACACTTCGGCCTGCTGCGCCGCGAGCGGCCCGGCCAGCCCCAGCAGCATCAATGCCCGTCCGATCGTCCGGACTCGCGTCATCGTCATCGCTCAACTCCCCGTTTTCATGATCGGTCCGCCGGTATCGCCGCGATGCGAAAGCGACTGGCCCCCGGCCGGACTGCCGCGATCCAGCGGGCGCAACCAGAACACCATGGATTTCGCCGTCTCCGCCGGCTGGTCGATGTCCTTCCAGCGCATGGCTGCGCGCAGATCGAATCGACGCACATAGCCCCTGCGCTGCCAGAATCCGTCCAGCGGACGATGGCCCGCCGGTCGCAGCGGATGGTCGGCCGGCCGATCGACGGCGCAAAAGGCGGTATGGTTGAAACGGTCAAGCCGCCGGGCGTAGGCCTCCCGCGCATCGAAGAAGCGCGCCCCGATGCGCTGCCCCCGGAACGGCGCCAGCAGCACCGACTCACCGAAATAGAAAACCCGCTCCGGCGCCAGCCCGGCCGCTTCGAATGGCATTTTCACGGCTGCCGTCTCCGCGGCGAGCGGGATGCCCGTCGAAACCCCGACGATCGCCTCGCCCTGGCGGGCCAGCACGAAGAGACTCTCCGCGCAGGCGCCGTAGGTCGCGAGATATTCGGCTTCATATGCCAGGGAGCCATCGTAGAGGTAGGGAAACTCGCGGAACACGGTGATGCGCAGACGCGCCAGGGCGTCGAGATACGGGAGGATTGCGCTGCCGGTCAGCGATTCGATGCGTAGCGCGTCGTCCACACGGGGCTCCAAGCGACGGGTCACGACGGCATAGGCTACACTAGCGCCCCATCGAGCGGGTGGCCCGGCGGGCGGCGACCCTCCTGCGGAGTCTACATGGCGGACAAGCTGTTTCGGGTGAGTTTCATCAACCAGGGCAAGGTCTACGAGGTCTATGCCCGAAAAGTCACCCAGGATGTCCTGTTCGGCTTCGTCACGCTCGAGGATCTGGTCTTCGGCACCCAGACCGACCTTGTCGTCGACCCGTCCGAGGAACGGCTGAAAAGCGAGTTCGCGGGTGTCGGACGCAGCCACATCCCCCTGCATGCCCTGATCCGGGTCGACGAAGTCGAGCACGGCGGCACGGCGCGCATCATGCCGCTCGAGGGCAACGTCACGCCTTTTCCGGGGCCCTACGTTCCCCATCCGGGCAGCAGCCCCGGTCGCCGCTGAGCCCGCGACGCCCAATGACCCGCTTGCGCTTCGCCACCCTCGGCAGCGGCAGCCGGGGCAATGCCACGATCGTCGCCTGCGGCCGCACCGTGGTGCTCATGGACTGCGGCTTTGCCGTCAATGAAACCCTGCGCCGCCTCGCGCTGCTGGACCTCTGTGGCGAGGCGCTGTCGGCCATCGTCGTCACCCACGAACACGGCGATCACATGGGGGGCGTGGCGCGGCTGGCGCGACGCTTCAAGCTGCCGGTGTGGCTGACGGCCGGCACCTACCGCGGCGGCGGCGCGCCCAAGCTGCCCGACGTGCGGCTCTTCAACCCCCATGAGGCGTTCGCGATCGGCGATGTGGCGATCCAGCCCTACCCCGTCCCACACGATGCGCGCGAGCCCTGCCAGTTCGTGTTCTCCGACGGCGACCAGCGGCTGGGCGTGCTGAGCGACGCCGGCCATGTCACGCCCCACATGCGCCGCTGCCTGGACCGGCTCGACGCCCTGATCCTCGAATTCAACCACGATCCGCAACTGCTCGCGGCCGGTCCCTACCCGCCGGAACTGCAGGCGCGCGTCGGCGGGCAGCTGGGTCACCTGAACAACCATCAGGCGGTAGAATTGCTGGAAGCCGTCGACCGGCAGGCGCTTCAGCACCTGATCGCCGGGCACATCAGCGAAAAGAACAACACGCCCACCCATGTCCGCCGCACCGTCGCGGCCCGTCTGCCGGCCGAGGCCGCGGGCATGACGCTGGCACCCCAGGACGAAGGCCTGGGGTGGCACGAACTGAGGCGACACGGGTAACAGCCCCCCCTGTCTCGAGGACATCGCATGCGCATCATCCACGGCTCCGCCGCCCTGTCCCCGTTCCGTCTGGCCCGCTTGCTGCAGACGATCCAGACGCGCATGCCCACCGTCATGGCCATCACGGCCCATCACGACTATCTGGTGGAACTCGCCGCGCCGCTCGACCCGGCGGCCGAGAGCCGGCTCGGCCAACTGCTCGATGCGGCCCCCGAGGCTGCACCGGCCGATGGAAGCCAACGGCTCTGGGTCATCCCGCGTGCCGGCACGGTATCCCCCTGGTGCAGCAAGGCCACCGACATCGCCCGCGGCTGCGGCTTCGCAACGGTGCGGCGCATCGAGCGCGCCCTGCGTCTGGACCTGACCGGCGTGCCGCCGGAGCACTCGGCGCCGCGGGAACTGGGCGACCTGCTCCACGACCGGCTGACGCAGGCGCTGATCGACGACATCACAGAGGCCGAAGCGCTCCTGTTCCGCCACCCGGAACCCGCGCCGCTGCGCACGGTTCCGCTCGGCGCCGGCGGGCGCGCCGCCCTGGAGGCCGCCAACCGGGACTGGGGGCTGGCGCTCGCCGCCGATGAAATCGACTACCTGCTGGACAGTTTCGCAACCCTCGGCCGGGACCCCACCGACGTCGAGCTGATGATGTTCGCCCAGGCCAATTCGGAGCACTGCCGGCACAAGATCTTCAACGCCAGCTGGGTCATCGACGGGCAGGCCGAACGCGAAACCCTGTTCGGCATGATCCGCAACACCTACGCCCATCGCAGCCGCGGCATCCTCTCGGCCTACAAGGACAACTCGGCGGTCATCGAAGGCCCGCACGCCGCACGTTTTTTCCCCGATCCCGCCACGCGCGAATACGGCGCCACACCGGAGTCGGTCGATCTGTTGATGAAGGTGGAAACGCACAACCATCCGACCGCCATCGCCCCCTTTCCCGGTGCGGCCACCGGCGCGGGCGGGGAGATCCGCGATGAAGGCGCGACGGGGCGCGGCGCCCACCCGAAAGCCGGCCTGACCGGCTTCGCCGTCTCCAATCTGCACCTGCCCGACATGGCCCGCCCGTGGGAAGTCGATCATGGCCGGCCCGCGACCATCGCCTCGGCGCGGGACATCATGCTGGCGGGCCCCTTGGGCGGCGCGGCCTACAACAACGAGTTCGGCCGCCCCAACCTCGCCGGCTTCTTCCGCAGCTACGAGCAGCGCATCGTGCGCGGCGGCGCGGACGAGGTGCGCGGCTACCACAAGCCCATCATGCTGGCCGGCGGGATGGGCAACATCCGGCGCATGCATGTCGAAAAGCTGGCCATCCCGCCCCGAGCGCCCCTGGTGGTGCTCGGCGGTCCGGCCCTGCTCTTGGGGCTCGGTGGCGGCGCAGCGTCCAGCATGAGCAGCGGGCAGAGCCATGCCGAACTCGACTTCGCCTCGGTGCAGCGCGAGAACCCGGAGATGGAGCGGCGCTGCCAGGAAGTCATCGATCAGTGCTGGCAGCGTGGCGCGGACAATCCCATTCTCGCGATCCACGACGTCGGTGCCGGCGGGCTGTCCAACGCCCTGCCCGAACTGGTCCACGACAGCGCCCGCGGCGGCCGCTTCGAGCTGCGCGCCATTCCGAACGACGATCCGGGCATGTCGCCGATGGCGATCTGGTGCAACGAGGCGCAGGAACGCTACGTGCTCGCCATCGACCCGGCGCGCCTGCCTGCGTTCATCGCCCTGTGCGAACGCGAGTCCTGCCCCTGTGCCGTCGTCGGGGAGGCCACCCAGAACGCCGATCTGACGCTGACCGATGCCCATTTCGGCAACCAGCCCATCGACCTGCCGCTGTCGGTGCTGCTGGGCAAGCCGCCGCGCATGCATCGCGCGGTCGCCCGGCGCGCCCCCGATCCCGTAGCCGGCGCGCGCGAGGACGATGCCCTGCGCGCGGTCGATCTCGAGGAGGCGGCCGCACGCCTGCTGCGCCTGCCCACCATCGCCGACAAGACCTTCCTCATCACCATCGGCGATCGCAGCGTGGGTGGCCTCACCGTGCGTGACCAGATGGTCGGCCCCTGGCAGGTGCCCGTCGCCGACTGCGCGATCACGGCAACCGGCTACAGCGGCTGGACTGGCGAGGCCATGGCGCTCGGCGAACGCACCCCGGCGGCGCTGATCGATGCGGCGGCGGCGGCGCGTCTGGCCGTCGGCGAGGCCCTGACCAATCTCGCCGCCGCAGCGATCCGCGATACCGCCGATGTCGTCCTCTCGGCGAACTGGATGGCGGCGGCGGGGCATCCGGGCGAGGATGCCGCCCTGTTCGACGCGGTGCGCGCCGTGGGCATGACACTGTGTCCCGCGCTCGACATCACCATTCCGGTCGGCAAGGACTCGCTGTCGATGAAGACCATGTGGCAGGACGGCACGGACACCGCCAGCGTGACCGCGCCCGTCTCGCTGATCGTCTCGGCCTTCGCCACGGTCGAGGACGTGCGCCGACACCTGACCCCGCAATTGCGGCTGGATGCCGGCCCAAGCGCGCTCCTGCTGATCGATTTGGGCGCGGGCCGCCAGCGCCTCGGCGGTTCCTGCCTGGCCCAGGTCTTCGGCCAGCTCGGTGGCGCGGTGCCGGATGTGGATGAGCCGGCGCACCTGCGCGCCTTCGTGCACGTCATCCATGACCTCGCCGTACAGAACCGGCTGCTGGCCTATCACGACCGCTCCGACGGCGGGCTGTTCGTCACCCTGGTGGAAATGGCCTTTGCCGGCGGCTGCGGTCTGGACGTCGATCTCGGTGCGCTGGGCGGCGATCCGGTCGGCGCCCTGTTCGCCGAGGAACTGGGCGCCGTGATCCAGGTGCGGGAGGCCGAGCGCGCCGCGGTGCTGACGGCATTCGAGCAGGCCGGGCTGGCGTCCTGCGTGCACGCCATCGGCCGGCCGGCGCCGGGTATCACCCTGCGCTTCCACGACAACGGCAAGCGCTTGCTGGACGGTGAGCGCCTCGCCTGGCGCCGCCTGTGGTCGGAGACCAGCTTTGCCATGCAACGGCTGCGCGACGATCCCGGCTGCGCCGAGGAGGCCTACGCGGCATTGTCGCGCAGCGATGATCCCGGCTTGACCGCGGCGCGTCTGCCCGCGCTGGCGCCGCTGCCGGCCCTGAGCCGCAGCGACCGACCCCGCGTCGCCGTCCTGCGCGAGCAGGGCGTGAACGGCCATGTGGAAATGGCCGCGGCCTTCGATCGCGCGGGCTTTGCCGCCGTCGACGTGCACATGAACGATCTGTTGACCGGCGCAGCGTCGCTCGCCGATTTTCAGGGTCTGGTCGCCTGTGGCGGCTTTTCCTTCGGCGACGTGCTGGGGGCCGGCGGCGGCTGGGCCAGGCGCATACTTTTCAACGAGCGGCTCGGGGACATGTTCGCGGCGTTCTTCGCGCGGCCGGACAGCTTTTCGCTGGGCGTCTGCAACGGCTGCCAGATGCTCTCCCAGCTCAAGAGCCTGATTCCGGGCGCCGCACACTGGCCACGCTTCCTGCGCAACCGCTCCGAGCAGTTCGAGGCGCGGCTGAGTCTGGTGGAGGTGGTCGAGTCGCCGTCGGTGTTCCTCGCCGGGCTCGCGGGCGCGCGCCTGCCCATCGCGGTCGCCCACGGCGAAGGCCGAGTCGCCTTCGCCGCGCCGGAGGACGCGAGGCGAGCCCGCGTCGCGCTGCGCTACATCGACGGCAGCGGCGCGCCGGCCGAGCACTATCCGGCCAACCCCAACGGATCGGTGGTTCATATCGCGGGTTTGTGTAACCCCGCCGGCAACGTGATGGGCATGATGCCTCATCCAGAAGATCATATTTACGGTACCCAGCACCCCCAGGCTCACCGTGGGCATGAGGGTGGTTTAGGGTTGGCGTTGTTTAAGAGTGGCGTGCAGTACGCCGCCAGCATTTGACGGGCGGTTTCCACCCAGGGTGGTCATCGGTCGAGGAGTTGAGTTGTGACAGTAACAGCAGTCGTAGGCGCCCAATGGGGTGACGAAGGGAAAGGTCGTGTTGTCGATTACCTTGCCCAACGTGCGGAACTCGTCATTCGTTTTCAG
>PKCW01000304.1 GCA_002862965.1 Pseudomonadota bacterium | reverse complement strand
CTTTTTCCACCGCCACGCCCCAGTATTACGCCGAACTCGACCGGGAAAAGGCGCGGGCGCTGAACGTGCCGATCAACCAGGTGTTCACCATCATGCAGAGCACCTTCGGCAGCCTCTACGTCAACGATTTCACGCTGTTCGGGCGCAGCTATCGGGTGAATCTGCAATCGGAATCGGATTTTCGTCGTTCTCCGGAGGATCTGCGCCACGTCTTCGTGCGCTCGAACGATGGCAACCTGGTGCCGCTGGATGCACTGCTCAAGGTCAGGCGCACCATGGGGCCGGATCTGGTCGAGCGCTTCAATGTGTTTCCGGCGGCCAAGATTCTGGGCGAGCCGGCACCCGGCTACAGCTCGGGACAGGCGATCGCGGCCATGCAGGCGGTCTCTCAGGAAGTTCTGGACAATAACTACTCGGTGGGGTGGATCGGGTCCGCCTATCAGGAGCTCGCGACGACCGGCACCGGAACGCTGGCGTTCGTGTTCGGGATCGTGATGGTGTTCCTGATCCTGGCCGCCCAGTACGAGCGTTGGAGCCTGCCCTTCGCGGTGGTCACCGCCGTGCCGTTCGCCGTTTTCGGCGCCATCGCGGCGACCTGGCTGCGGGGTCTGGAAAACGATCTCTACTTCCAGATCGGCCTGCTGACGCTGATTGGTCTGTCGGCCAAGAACGCGATTCTGATCGTGGAATTCGCCATGATCCATCGCCGCGATGGGGCGTCGGTCTTCGATGCCGCGCTGCAGGGCGCGCGCCTGCGTTTCCGGCCGATCGTCATGACCTCGCTGGCCTTCATGCTGGGGGTGTTGCCACTCGCCATCAGCAGCGGGGCCGGATCGGCCAGCCGCCATGCCATCGGCACCGGTGTGATCGGGGGCATGCTGGCGGCGACCTTTCTGGCGACCATCTTCGTGCCCATGTTCTTCGTCCTGATCGGCCGGTTGACCGATCGGAAGCCTGCCGCCGGGGCCGCCGGTCAGGAGCATACCTCCCATGGTTAAGCGGATCGCCTCTGTGGTCTTGGTCGTTGGCCTGTCCGGCTGCGTGCTGGGACCGGATCATGTTCGACCCGAAATGGATCTTCCGGACGGGTGGGAGGCGACGAAGGTCGCCGCCTCACCGGCCGCCCGCATCGATCCGCAGTGGTGGCACGCGTTCGGCGATCCGGTCCTGACGGACCTCGTCGAAGAAGCATTGGCCCGCAATGCCGACGTTTCGCTGGCGGCGGCGCGGGTCGCCGAAGCGCGCGCCATCCTCAACCTGCGGGACGCCGAGCGCTATCCATTGCTCCGAGCCCAAGCCAGTGGCGCGCGCCAACGCAGCAGCGCAGACACCGCTGTCCCGGGCGGCGGACAAATCGTCGGCGACTACAGCGTGGCGGCGGTGCTCAGCTACGAGATCGACCTGTGGGGACGACTGGCCCGGGCGAACGAGGCGGCGCGGGCGCAGCTCGTGGCCGGGGAGGCCACTCAGGCTGCGGTGAGGCTCGCGGTCGCTGCGGATGTGGCCACGGGTTATTTCAATCTGCGCGCGCTGGACCAGCAGATCGACGTTGCCCAGCGGACCGTGCAGACCCGCCAGGAGAGCTATCGGCTGCAGGAGTCACGTTACCGCAACGGGGCGATCTCGCAGCTGGCATTCCGGCAGGCCGAATCCGAGCTGGCGGCGGCCGAGGCCGAGCTTCCGTCGCTGCGCCGGCAGAGAGCCCTCCAAGTCAACGCCCTGAGCGTTCTGATCGGCGGGACGCCGCGCGAGATTCTGCAACCTGCCGCCATGGCGGGCCGGTCCATCGAGGATTTTCCCGCCCTGCCGGATGTGCCGATGGGGCTGCCGTCCGGCCTGCTGGAGCGGCGACCCGACATTCGCGCCGCAGAGCAGCAGTTGCGTGCGGCCAATGCCGAAATCGGCATCGCGCGCGCGGCCTACTTTCCGACCCTGTCGCTGACCGGTCTGCTGGGTACCCAGAGCGAGGAACTGAGCGGACTGTTCAACGGTCCTGCGAAGACCTGGCAGTTTGCGGGTGACTTGGCCGCGCCCATCGTCGACTTCGGGCGGACGCGGGCAAATGTGCGGGCCGCCGAGGCGCGGCGCGAGCAGGCGGTCGTGAACTACCAGCAAACCGTTCGTGTCGCCTTTCGGGAGGTGCTGGATGCACTCGAAAGCCGCACCGCGGCGGTCGATCGTGTCGCCGCGCAGGACCGTCAGATCGTCGCGCTGCGCGAGACCGCCCGCTTGGCGCAGCGCCGCTTCGATGAAGGCTATTCGGACTACCTCGAGGTATTGGACGCCCAACGCAGTCTGTTCGCGGTCGAGTTGGCGCGCATCACGACCCAACAGTCGCGCTTGCGGGCGCTGGTGGACCTCTACAAGGCATTGGGGGGCGGGTGGCAACTGCCTGCCGGGGATGGGCAGGCAGGATGAGGTTCAGCTTCCCGTAGGCGCGCAGGCGCTGCCGGCGTTATGCTAGTCGCTTGCCGGCCGCTTGGCCGCGGAGCGTGGGATGCCTGAAAAATTGCCAGAGGCGCTGGTCGATCGCTTCGGTCGTCACGTGGACTATGTCCGCCTCTCGGTGACCGACCGCTGCGATTTCCGCTGTGTGTATTGCATGCCGGAGGACACACGCTTCGTCCCCCGGGCCGAGATTCTTGCCCTCGAGGAACTCCTTGCCCTGGGGCGGGCCTTCGTGGCGCTGGGCGTGCGACGGATCCGGATCACCGGCGGCGAGCCCTTGGTGCGGCGCGACTTGCCCTGGCTGCTGGAACGGCTGGCGCGCCTGCCGGGACTCGACGAACTCACCTTGACGACCAACGGATCCCGTCTCGCTGAACTGGCCGGAGCACTGGCCGCGGCGGGCGTCGGCCGGCTCAACGTCAGCTTGGACAGCCTGCGGCCCGAGCGTTTTGCGGCCATCACCCGGGTCGGCAAGCTCGAGCGGGTTCTGGCGGGACTCGAGGCGGCGCGCGCGGCGGGCTTTGCCCGCATCCGGATCAACGCCGTCATCCTCAAGGGACGCAACGAGGATGAAGTGCTGGATCTGGTCGACTTTGCCCGCGCGCAGGGCTTCGACATCGCCTTCATCGAGGAGATGCCGCTCGGCGCGATCCGCTCCCACGACCGGGCCGAGAGCTTCTACCCCAGCGACCGGATCCGCGCCGACATCGCGCGGCGCTACCCCCTGATCCGCAGCACGGCCGGGACGGCGGGGCCGGCCCGTTACGATCGCATGGCGGACAGTGCCACGCGCGTCGGCTTCATCTCGCCGCATTCGCACAACTTCTGCGAACAGTGCAACCGGGTGCGGGTGACCGCGCAGGGCCGCTTGCTGCTCTGCCTGGGTCAGGAGCACTCGGTCGACCTGCGCGCGATTCTGCGCGACCGGCCCGGCGATGACGGGGCGCTGCAGGAGGCAATCGTCAAGGCGCTGGCGATCAAGCCACGCGGGCATGATTTTCAGGTCGGCGGCGAGGCGCGCATCGTGCGCTTCATGAACCATACCGGCGGTTGAGTCGCATGAGCGCCCCTCCGCTCGCCGGTATTGCGCGCACTCAGATCACCGGCCTCGTTCTGGCCGGAGGGCGCAGCCGGCGCTGGGGCGGCGTGGACAAGGCATGGGCGCAGTTGAGCGGGCGCGCCTTGGTGCAGCATGTGTGCGATCGACTGGCTGCCCAGAGTTCACAGGTGTGGATCAGCGCCAACCGCGATTCCGAGCGCTATGCGCGCCTGGGTCATCGTGTCCTGGCCGATGACTGGCCCGACGGGCGGGGCCCCTTGGCCGGCATCGCCACGGCCTTGCGCCGCATCGAAACGCCATGGCTGCTGGTGGCGCCGGTGGACAGCCCGGCCGTGCCGCGCGATCTCGCCGCGCTTCTCGGCGCTGCGGCGTGCGGCGAGGATCGGTTGCTGGCGACCGCTCAGGACGCCGGGCGCCTGCAGCCGGCGTTTTTGCTGATTCATCGAGCACTCGCCGATGTGCTGGTCACGGCGGTTGCCGGCGAGACCCGGCGCCTGGGCGCGTGGGTGCAGGCACAAGGCCCGGCGCTGGTGGATGCCGGTGTCGCGGGCTGGACCCATGCCCTGCGGGGTGCCAATGACGCCGAGGAACTGGCGGCATTGACGATGGCGATGGGGCGCGTCACGGTGAGCGCCGATGGCCGGGAATGATCCACGGGATCTGAGCGTCGAGGCGGCGCGCCTGCGTCTGCTCGGCGCCGTGGGCCCCGTCGCGGGCGTCGAGCGGATCGGGCTTGCCGAGGCGGACGGTCGGGTACTCGCCGGACCGGTTCATGCGCCGACCGCACTGCCGCGCGAGGACGCCGCAGCTTTGGACGGATATGCCCTGCGCGGGGACGATGCCGTGGCGGGACGACGGCTCCGGGTTGTGGGTCGCGCCTTGGCCGGCGCGCCATGGTCGGGGACGGTTGCGCCCGGAACCTGCGCGCGCATCATGACCGGCGCCGTGGTTCCTGCGGGCGCCGATACCGTCATCGCCCAGGAGCGCGTGCAGGCGGACGAGGGATGGATCACGCTGGATGCGACGCTCACGGCAGGGGCCAATGTGCGCCTGGCCGGAGAGGATGCCGCGGCCGGCGAGGAGATGCTCGGCGCAGGTTGCCGGATCGACGCTCGCGTCATCGCGCTGCTCGCGGCCCTCGGGATGGTCTCGGTGACGGTCGCGCGGCCGGTCCGGGTCGGGCTGTTGTCGACCGGATCGGAACTGCGCCCGCCGGGCACCTCGCTGGCGTCGGGTGAACTGTATGACAGCAACCGCCCCATGCTGGCGGCGCTGCTGTCCCGACCCTGCGTGAGCCTGCGCGATCTGGGAACCGTGCCCGACGATCCCGAGCAACTCTCGGCGCGCTTTGCACAGACCGCAGACCTTGACCTGGTCATTGTGACCGGCGGGGTGTCGGTGGGGGAAGCGGACTGGGTGCGTCCCGTGCTGGCCCAGCGTGGCCAACTCGATTTCTGGCGTGTTGCCGTCAAGCCTGGCCGTCCGCTCGTTTTCGGACGTCTCGGCAATTGCTGGTTGATGGGGCTGCCTGGCAACCCGGTTTCGGCCTATGTGACGTTCCGGCTTTTCGTCGAGCCCGTCGTGCAGCGCCTGGCGGGACTGCCTGCGCGCGAACCCTTGACCCTCCTTGTGTCGATTGGCGAAGCCGTCCGCCATCGCGCGGACCGAACGAGCTTCCTGCGTGGGCGATGGATCGCCTCGACGGACGGCGGCCGCGGTGTGGTCCCGCTGCCAGCCCAGGGCTCGGCCATGCTGAGCGGTTTGGCACAGGCGGACTGCCTGATCGAGTTGCCCGCCGGACAGACGGCGTTCGCCGCGGGCACCGCGGTCAAGGTCTGGCCGCTGTAACGAGACTGCTGCGGCTTTTCGGCCTTCACCGGCTGCTGCCCGAGGCGACGCTTGCGGACCCGCGTCGGCGCGGGCTTTCGGGCGCGCCCCTGCATGGTCAGGGTTGCCAGTGGGCGCGATAGCGGCTAGAATCCCGCACCTTCGATACAGGCGCGTAGCTCAGTTGGTTAGAGCACCACCTTGACATGGTGGGGGTCGTTGGTTCGAGTCCAATCGCGCCTACCATTTCGAACACACCCCATTCCCGCACCGGTGGCCCTTCGTATCGGTCACCGCTGCGTACAGGCTGCACATGCCCACGATCACACTCCCAGACGGCAGCCGACGACACTACGAGGCGCCGCCGACCTTGGCGCAAATTGCCGCGGATATCGGTCCGGGTTTGGCCAAGGCGGCCGTCGCGGGCCGCGTCGATGGTCGCGAGATCGATCTGTGCGTGACCGTCGAGCAGGACGCACGCGTCGAGATCATCACCGACAAGGACCCTGCGGGCATCGACGTGGTGCGGCACTCCTGCGCCCATCTGCTCGGCCAGGCCGTCAAGCAGCTCTATCCCGAGGCCAGGATGGCCATCGGCCCGGTCGTCGAGGACGGTTTTTACTACGACATCGACTACCTGCGGCCCTTCACTCCCGAAGACCTGCAACGCATCGAGGCGCGCATGCTCGAGCTTGCCGCCCACCGCTATGACGTGATCCGCAAGCCCGTGCCGCGCGATGAAGCGATCCGGGTGTTCGAGGAGCGGGGCGAGCCCTACAAGGTCGAGATTCTCGCGGCCATCCCCGCCGAGGAGCAGGTTGCGCTCTATGTCCATGAAGAATACATCGACATGTGCCGCGGGCCACATGTGCCCAATATCGGTTTCTTGCGTGCCTTCAAGCTGACCAAGCTCGCCGGGGCCTACTGGCGCGGCGATGCCCGCAATCGTCAACTCCAGCGCATCTACGGGACGTCCTGGCCGGACCGCAAATCGCTCGACCTTTACCTGAAGCGCCTCGAGGAAGCCGAAAAGCGCGACCATCGCCGCATCGGCAAGGCGCTGGACCTGTTCCATCTGCAGGAAGAAGCGCCGGGGATGGTGTTCTGGCACGACAAGGGCTGGCGCATCTATACCGTGGTTCAGGACTACATCCGCGCGCTGTTGCGCCGCAACGGCTACCAGGAAGTCAACACGCCGCAAGTCGTCGATCGCAGCCTCTGGGAACGGTCCGGGCATTGGGAGAAGTTCAAGGAGGCGATGTTCACGACGCTCTCCGAAGAGCGCGAGTACGCCGTCAAACCCATGAACTGCCCCTGCCATGTGCAGATCTTCAATCACGGCCTGCGCAGCTACCGGGAACTGCCGTTGCGGATGGCCGAATTCGGTTCCTGCCATCGCAACGAGCCCTCGGGGGCGCTGCACGGGCTGATGCGCGTGCGCCATTTCGTGCAGGACGATGCGCACATCTTCTGCACCGAAGAGCAGGTCCAGGGCGAAGTGGCCGCCTTTATCGATCTGGTGTTCCAGGTCTATGACGCCTTCGGCTTCGAGGACATCAGCATCGCGCTGTCGACCCGGCCCGAGGCGCGCGTCGGCAGCGAGGCACAATGGGATCGGGCCGAAACGGCTTTGGCCAATGCCTTGTCCGCCAAGGGCCTTGCCTATCGCCTGCAGCCGGGGGAAGGCGCGTTCTACGGGCCCAAGATCGAATTTGCGCTCAAGGATTGTCTGGGGCGGGTGTGGCAGCTCGGCACCATCCAGCTCGACTTTTCGATGCCGGAGCGATTGGGCGCCGAATACGTCGCCGAGGACAACACGCGCCGCGTGCCGGTCATGCTGCACCGCGCGATCCTGGGCTCGCTCGAGCGTTTCATCGGCATCCTGATCGAACATCACGCCGGCGCCCTTCCGGTTTGGCTCGCGCCCGTTCAGGTCGTGGTGATGAACATCACCGATCGCGCGCAGGGCTATGCGACAGAGATAGCGCAATCCCTGTCAAATCAGGGCGTTCGCGCCATGGCCGACTTGAGGAATGAAAAGATAGGCTTTAAAATCCGCGAACACACGCTCCAGAAAGTTCCTTTTTTGCTGGTGACGGGCGATCGGGAGATGGAGTCCGGGACCGTGGCAGTACGGACCTTGGCGGGTGAAGACCTGGGGGTGATGACGCTGGCCGAGTTCGCGGAACGTGTTCCGACGAGCCCGGCGGTGTTGGCGGTGAAACTGGAGGACTGAGAAATCGCTGCGGAAAAATTAGCTCGGCGCAATGATGAGATTGCAGCGCCGCGGGTTCGCGTCATCAACGACGCCGGTGAACAAATCGGGATCCTGTACCGTCGCGAAGCCATCCAGCTCGCCCAGGAAAGCGGTCTCGATCTGGTCGAGGTGTCGCCCAACGCGGAGCCGCCGGTTTGCCGGATCATGGATTACGGCAAGTTTGCTTTCGAGAAAAACAAGTCGCAACAGGCAGCCAAGCGAAAGACGAAGCTGACCCAGATCAAGGAAATCAAATTCCGTCCGGGAACGGACGATGGGGACTATCAGGTCAAGCTGCGCAACCTGATCCGGTTCCTGAATGATGGCGATAGAGCCAAAGTGACCCTGCGTTTTCGGGGTCGGGAAATGCAGCATCAGGACTTGGGTCGGGAATTGCTCGACCGCCTCCGCACCGATCTGGCCGAATACGCCGTCGTGGAGCAGGATGCACGGCTGGAAGGTCGTCTCATGGTGATGATGCTGGCCCCGAAGAAGAAGTAACGCAGACAGCGCATCAGCGCATCACCAATCGCGGAGTGCATTATGCCCAAGCTCAAGACCAACCGCGGCGCGGCCAAGCGATTTGCCCGCACCGGGGGCGGTGGCTTCAAACGAGGCCACGCCTACAAGAACCACATCCTCACCAAGAAATCGCGCAAGCGCAAACGCGATCTGCGGCCGCATGTCCAGGTGGCGGCGCAGGATGTCCAAGCGCTGAACCGCTTGCTGCCTTATCTTTGATGGGAGGATGGTGAAATGCCGAGAGTCAAACGGGGCGTCACGGCCAGCGCCCGGCACCGCAAGGTGCTCGACAAGGCCAAGGGTTATTACGGTGCGCGCAGTCGCGTCTACCGCGTTGCCAAGCAGGCCGTCATCAAGGCGGGGCAGTACGCTTACCGCGACCGGCGGGTGCGCAAGCGTGATTTTCGCGGTCTGTGGATCGTGCGCATCAATGCGGCCGCCCGTGAGTGCGGGCTGTCTTACAGCCGCATGATTCATGGCCTGCATACGGCCGGCATCGAGATCGATCGCAAGGTGCTCGCCGATCTGGCGGTGAACGACAAGCCCGGCTTTGCCAGGCTGGCGGAGCAGGCGAAGGCCAGTCTGACGGTCTGAGCCCGACCGGGGCGTCGAGCCCCGTGGGCTGATCATGGGAGGGGGAAAGCGGTTTCGGGCTTTCCCCCTTGTCGTTCCTGTGCATGATGAAGCGCGGTGAGGTGGTTGTGGGCGGACTGAGCGCCTTTGTGGAATCGGCACTGACTGACCTGCATGCGGCGCGGGATGTGGCCGAGCTCGAGCAGGTCCGGGTGCGTCTGCTGGGGCGCAAGGGTGAGCTGACTGCTCAACTCAAGGCCTTGGGCGATCTGCCTCCCGAGCAGCGGGCTGCCGCCGGTCAGGAGATCAACGCCGCCAAGGATCGCATTCAGGAGGCCTACCGGCTGCGTCGGGAGTCGCTGGAGCAGGATGAACTGGCGCGCCGCCTGGCGGCCGAGCGAATCGATGTCAGCCTCCCGGGCGTCGGCATGCCGCGAGGCAGTCTGCATCCGGTGACCCGGACCCTGGAACGGATCGCCTCCCTGTTTGCATCGATGGGGTTCACCGTGGCCGAGGGCCCGGAGATCGAGACCGATCACTACAATTTCACCGCCCTCAATATCCCGGAACAGCACCCGGCCCGTGCAATGCATGACACTTTCTATGTGGATGCGGGGCTGCTGCTGCGCACCCAT
>PKCW01000123.1 GCA_002862965.1 Pseudomonadota bacterium | reverse complement strand
GAAGGCCTCGACGCGCGCATGGTCCTTCGGCACGCGGCTGCCGTCGCCGAGGCCCGTGGTGCCGGCGTCCCCGGTGCGGGTGTAGATCTTCGACAGGCGGTGTCCCACCTCATCCCTCCGTCAGTCGGTAGTGAACGGCCAGCTCCAGCGCCTCGACCGGCTCGGTCCATGCGGCCGTCGCGAGCGGCGCGAGGCCGCTCAGGGTTGCCTCGGCATCGCGGTCGAGAACCGGATGGCCCGAGGTGGCCAGAAGGCGGACGTTGATCACCCGGCCTTGTGGCGTGACATCGTAGCGCAGGCGCACCGCGCCTTCCCAGCCATGGCGCCGGGCCAGCGCCGGATAACGGAAATGGCGGGCAAAGTCATGGCGGACGCGCCGCTGGATGTCCTCGCGCAGCCGCTGCTCGGCCGCCGCTCGTTCCCCGCTCGCAGCGCCGGCCGGTGCCCCGGCCTCGGCTTCATTCCCGGACGGCGCCGGGGTTGCGGGCGGGGCCGGGACGACTGCCAACGGCGCCGCCGCGACCGTTTCATCCACCGCGAGAGAATGCTCAAGCGGCTCGGCTGTGCGCACTGCCCCACTGGGCCGGCGGGAAACCGGACGCGGAGCGGGCGCCGCAGCGTTCGGCGCTGCGGCCGTGTCGGCCACGGCAGGCGCCGCCGCCCATGGCGCTGCCGTCCTGTCGATCGCCGCGGATGGGGCTGGTGTGCGCACCGCGGCCGGTTCGGGCACTGCCGGCGCCGCCGGCAGTGGCATCAGTTGCAGAACGCGATCGGAATGGACGGCGGGTGGGCGTGGCGCCGGCAGCGCCACGATCAATAGCCCGATCAGGAGCAGATGCCCGGCCACCGCCACGGCGAGAGCGCTCGTGTCGGCGGGCGGGTGGTGCGTGATGCGCCGGCGCGTCACGGCGTCCGGTAGCTGAGCGTGAGGTAGCCGGCGCGGCCCGGCTGGGCGTAGGTGGCCGCGGTTTCATAGTCCCGGTCGAGCACGTTCTCGATGCGGGCCTGCACCGCCCACTGCGGCGCGAACAGCCATTCGGCCCGGACATCGACGCGGCCGTAGCCGGCGAGCGGAACCGTGTTCGCCGCATCGTCGAAACGGCCGTCCTGAGTGAGCAGGGTGGTGCCCACGCGATAGGCGCCGAACGATCGGTCGACTTCCACGCGGGCGCTGGTTTCGGCGCGGCGCGGCAACTCGCCGCCGGTGGTGCGGTTTTCGGTATCGAGCACGGTCAGCGCGGCATGGGCACGCCAGTCCTCGGTGCGCCAGGTGACGCCGCCTTCCGCGCCGTCGATGCGTGCGCGGTCGATGTTGTCGACCGTGGCTTGCGCGGCGTCGAAGATGATCAGATCGTCGATGTCGTTGCGGAACACATTCATGTTGAAGCCGAGCGCCGCCAGATCGTAGCGCAGGCCAAGCTCGACGTTGCGCGCGGTCTCGGGGTCCAGATCGGGATTGCCGCCATAGAAGCCGTCGTTGGGGTAATACAGGTCGTTGAAGGTCGGCGCCTTGAAGGCCGTGCCATAGCTCGCGGTCAGGCGCAGGTCGTCGCGCAGCGCCATGCCCCAGGTGGCGTTGCCGGTGGTCTGGGCGCCGAAGGATTCGTCGTCGTCGCGGCGCAGCCCGACGATGAACTGGTGCCGGCCCAGCGCGAACTGGTCCTGGGCGAAGACCGCCCAGTTGTCGCGGCTGTCCTCGGTGAAGGCGGTGGTGCCGTCGACGCGGTCGCGCCAGCCGTCCAGCCCGACGGTGAGCAATTGCGCGCCCGGCAGGCTGAGGTCGTTTTGCCAGCTGGCGCTGCTGCGCCGGGTGTCGAAGGTGGACAGGTCGGCGCCGTCGATCAGGCTGTCGGATTCATCGCGACTCTCGCCGACGGTGAGGCGGCTGTACCAGCCCGCGGCCAGTTCGCCACCCAGATGAGCGCTCAGCACCTGCTGGACGAAATCGGTCCGGTTGGGGAAGCCGTCGTAGTCGGTGCGACCCTGCGCGCGCAGCGCCTGAGCGCCCAGCTCGGCCCCGTTGCCGAGGCGGTGCGTCGCCCCCACGTTCAGCGCCGTGTTGCGATAGCGGTCGTCGTCGGGCTCGATCGGGGTGGGCCCGAAACTGCCCGCGACGCCGTCTTTCTGGACGTCATAGCCGTCGCTGCTCAGGCCCGAAGCGGTGAGGTGATAGCGCGTATCGCCAAGCGCGCCGCGGGCGGCGACCCGGCCGCTGAACGTGCCGAAGCTGCCACCGCTGGCGCTCGCCTCCCAGCCGCTGCCGCCGCTCGCGCCGGGCCGGGTGAAGATCTGGATCACGCCGCCCAGCGCGTCGGCGCCGTAGAGGCTGGCGCGCGGCCCGCGCACGATCTCGATGCGCTCGATCTGCTCGGGCGGGATGAGTTCGAGAGACGCGGTGCCGGTGGTGGCCGAGCCGACGCGGATGCCGTCGATCAGCACCAGGGTCTGGCCGGCGCTGGTGCCGCGCAGGCTGACGGCGCTGAGCTTGCCGAAGGCGCCGCTGCTGGACACGTCGACGCCGGGTTGGCCGGCCAGCAGATCGGGCAGGCTCGTCGGGCGCAGCCGCTCGATGTCTTCGCGGGTGATGACGGTGACCGGCGCGAGGCTGTCATCGACGGTCTGGGCGGTGCGCGTGGCCGTCACCACGACGGTTTCGGCGGTCTCGTCGACCTGGGCCTGGACTGCACCGACGGGCAGCAGCATGCAGGCCAGCAGCGAAGGACGGCGACGCAAGGGATGATCCATGTTTTTTGTTCCTGCCTGAGGGGTGACTGGTCTGGTGAACCAGCGCGCAGGCGGGAAAACCCCGAAGCAGGGCCCGCAGATCGTCGATTTGCGGCCATTGCCCGGCCGTGTCGCCCGCCGCAACACGCATCTGGACCTTGTCCGCACAGGCCGGTCTCCGGGCTGATGAGTGGCCGAAGCGCGTCGGCCGGCGCGGACCGCCTTCCCGTGCACAGGGCACAGTGGCTGCAAGGACCGCGCGTCACTCAAACACCGTTGCGGGGGCAGCGTTGGAATGGGCCTCATGGGCCGCACCAACTTCCCGTTTCACCCGCGCGACTCGCGCCACGCGGACACCTGTGGGATTTCAGGTGGGGCCAGCCTACGGGGCAGGCGGGGGGGTGTCAACGGCGCACGGCCGCTCAGTCGCGCCGCCGCAGATACACCAGCAAGCTGCGCTGCCGCGCCGAGCCGTTGTCGTCGCTGACCAGGAGCAGCCCACGCGAACCGATGCGGGTCATGCCTTCGAAGTTGTCCAGCAGCCAGCCGTCCTGCAGGCGGAACAGGGCCAGCGTCTCGGGACGGATGGTGAAACCGTCGGTCTCGGGCAGGTCGAACCGGCGCAGCGCGATCTCGAGGCGGCCCCCGTCATAGCAGCGCTCCAGCGACAGGAATTCGTCCCCCGCCCAGGCGTTCAGCGCCACCAGCGCGCAGCGCGGCCCGCTGTGGAGCAGATAGGGATGCCGACGCCCGGACAAATCGAACAGCGGTGTGTGCCCGGCCGGCATGAAACCGGGCGGCGGGAACTCGGGCGCACTGAGCAGGCCGCGGCGCGGATGCCAGGCGAGCGCCTCCAGCGCGGCGTTGGGCGTGTCGTAGCGCCGGGGGTCGGCAAACGGCGCAGGCAGCGGCACATCGGCCTGCCAGCGGCCCTGGCGGTCGATGCGGGTGATGCGTGGGCTGCGCTCGAAGGACACGAACAGGGCCGGTGCCCCATCCGGTCCGGGCGCCAACGTGAGCCCTTCGGCGTCGCGCCAGCGGCCCGTGAGCGGCCGGCCGGCGGCGTCGGTCAGGGGATGGCTGTCCAGCAGCCGCACGTTGGTCAGCCGATCGTTTTCGAACACCGGTTGCAGCCGGAACAGCCAGCCGAAATCGGACACCGCGTAGAGCAGGCCTTCGGACTCGGACCAGGCGAGATCCGACAGGCCACGCAGGGCGACGCCATCGGGCATCACGCGGGGCAACCCGAGCGCCCCGCCCAGCACCACGGACTGATACGGGCTGCCGGTGGGATGCAGCGGTGCCAGCGTCACCGGCTCCGGCTGTGGCGGTGCCGGCCCCCCCAGCCAGGCGCGGGCGGGCGATGCGACGGCCACGCCCGCCAGCAGCAGGCACGCCGTCGCTGCAACGCCCCGCCGACGGACGAAGGAGGTGATCATGCCGGCCCCGGATCAGCCCGCGGGCGCGCTTCTGAAGCGGGCCAGTTCGGGGTCGTCGATGGTCTGCGGTGGCAGACCGATGACCTGGGTCAGGGTGTCGAGATCGGTCATGCCGCGCTGCAGCCGCACCTTGCCGTCCGCATCGCGATAGAGCACGGCCGGGGTGCCGGCGACGCCGAGGCGATCCATCATCTGGCGGTGGCGGGTCAGCGTCTTGCGCGTGTCCTCCTGAATCTTGTCCGCCACCGCGACCCCGCCGCTGCGGAACCGGGCCTCGTTGTCCGCCAGCGCCTGGGCCGGGTCCTTGGCCTGCAGGATGGTGGCGGCCTTGCCGGTGCTGGACGCCTTGATGACGTCCACCAGCAGGTGGCGCACCTGCAGACCGGCCTCGTGATAGTGGCGCGTGACACGCCAGAGCAGGTGGCAATAGCCGCAGTTGGGGTCGGTGAAGCTGTAGACGATGCGCGTCGGTTTCGCGGCGCCCTCGGCGACCCAGCGCGCCGATTCGAGTTCGTTCCAGAGCGTTTGCAGCTCCGGGCCGAGCACGTGATCCTCGACATGGGCCTGCGTGAGATCCCGCCCGGCGGTGTCCAGGATGTTGCCGATGAACAGGTAGCGGCCGTCCTGCGACACATAGACCACGTCGGACCGCCGACTCTCCCGCGCGCGCAGGACGTAGCCGGTCATCTGGGCCGGCGCCTCGAAGCGGCCCTCCACCTGCAGGCCCATGCCCATGAGCCGCGCCAGCGCCGGCGGGATGTTTTCAGCGGCCGGCGCCGGGCCAGCGGCCAGGAGCCAGAACGCCACGAATGCAGCCGCCCGGCCCCCGATGACGCGCAGCATCGCGCGGGCGCTTGCCGCCGGCTTCGGCCTTCCGCGAGAATGGGCCTCTGCCGGTCGCGCGTTCCGGCGGTTGGAGCGATCAGGCGAAGTATGCACCGTCGAATTTCCCTTCATCTGGCAAGCCTGCGCCGGCTTCATGGCGTCGGCCTGGGTTTGAAAATTGGCCTGCTGGCGTCATGGCTGGCACTTGCCGGCTGCTCCGGAGACACGGAATCCGATGCCTTGCCCGCCATTCCTGCCGACCGGGGCCCCGAGCGCTGGGATCTCGCCGCCATTTATGCAGATGAGGCTGCCGCACAGGCCGACGTCGAACGACTGGCCAAGGACCAAGCGACCTTTCTGGAACGGTGTCCTGGGCAACTGAAGCAGGCGCGCACGCTGGCCGACTGTCTGGACCGCTATTCCGGCCTGATGGAGCGGGCGTCCCGCCTGACCGGCCATGCCCAGCTGCGCTATGACGAGGATACCACCAACGCCGTTGCGCTCGCCCGCAAGCAGCAAACCGAAGCGTTGCAGGCGGAACTCGCCGAAGCGGCGAGCTTCCTCGAGCCGGAACTCGTGGCCCTCGGCCCCGAGCGCATCGAAAAGCTCATGCGGCGCCACGCGGCGCTCAAGGGCGAATACGGACATCTGCTGAAGGAAACCATCCGGCGCGCCCCGCACACCCTCTCGGCGCCGGAGGAGCGGCTTCTGGCCATGGCCGGGCCGGTGGGCGAAACACCGGCCAGTGTGCATACCACGCTGACCAACGCCGAGATGCCCTGGCCCACCGTGACGCTGCACGACGGACAGACCTTGCGGCTGGACCAGGCCGGATACCAGCAGGGCCGGCAGCTGGCCGATCGCGCCGACAGGCAGGTTGTGTTCGAGGCTTTCTGGAAGACGTTTTCAGGCTACGAGCAGACCCTCGGCGTCGCGCTCTACGGTCAACTGCAACGCGACCGTTTCCTGGCGCGGGCGCGTCGCTACGAGACCACGCTGGCGGCGAGTCTCGATCACGACGGCATCCCACCGGCGGTCTACGACACCCTGATCCGCGAGGCCGAACGCGGACTGCCCACGCTGCAGCGCTATTTGCGCCTGCGCGCCCGGCTGCTGGGGCTGGAGCGGCTGTCGGCCCATGATCTCTATGCGCCCGTGGCGCCCGCCGATCCCCGCTTTACGCTGGGCGAGGCGGAACAGGCGGTGCTGGATGCGGTGGCGCCCCTCGGCGCGGACTATCAGCGCGCGATGGCCGCGGGTTTCGACGCCGGCTGGATGGACTCGGAGCCGCGCCCGGGCAAGCGCTCCGGCGCCTACATGATGGGCTCGATCAAGGCGGTCCACCCCTTCGTGCTGATGCAGTTCCAGGGCGATTTCGATGCGGTGTCGACGCTGGCCCATGAGTGGGGCCATGCCATGCATTCGCATCTGGCCAACCGGCAACAGAATTTCCTCAACGCGCAGTACCCCATCTTTCTGGCGGAAGTCGCCTCGACGGTGAACGAGCGGCTGTTGATGGAAGATCGGCTGGCCAGGGCCCAGAGCGACGACGAGCGATTGTTCTACCTCAACGAGGCGCTCGAAAGCCTGCGCGCCACTTTTTTCAGACAGGCCATGTTCGCCGCCTTCGAGCGCGACATCCATGCCCGCCTCGCCGCCGGCGAACCCCTGACCGGCGCCGATCTGAGCCAGCGCTATCTGGAACTGGTCCGCCGCTACCTCGGACAGGAGGCCGGCGTGGTGGACATCGCGGACCGCTACGGCATCGAATGGGCGTACATTCCCCATTTTTATTACAATTTTTACGTTTACCAATACGCCACCTCGATCGCCGCGGCCAGCTTGGTGGTCGACGGTATCCGGGGCGACGCGGACCAGCGCAAGCGCTACCTGGCCTTGCTGGCGGCTCGGGGAATCCCTATGAGCTGCTGCGGCAGAGCGGAGTGGATTTGGCGAGCCCCGCCCCCTACCGCTCGCTGATCCGGCGCATGGACCTGCTGCTGGATGAAATGGACAAGATCGTGGCGCGCCGCGGCTCGTGACGGGAGGCAAGGATCGGGTGAAGGTCGAGTTCTATTTCGATGTTGCCTGCGCGCAGGCCTATCTCGCAGCAGCCCGGCTGGAAGCGCTGGAACAGCAGTACGGCTGGGAAGTGGACTACCGGCCCGTTTCCCTCCAGGGCCTCTATCGCATCTGGACCGGCCAGGATGAGGCGCCGCAAACGCGCTACAGCGCCGCGAGGCGGCGCATGGAGCAGCGGGACCTGATGCGGCAGGCCGAGACGCTCGAACTGTACCTGAACGAGGACGCGGTCGAGACGCCGCCGGACAGCGTCGATGCCATGCGCCTGATCATCGGCGCCCCGGCCGAACGACGCGCGGCATTGATGCGCAATCTGTTCCAGGTGGTCTGGGTCGATGGCGAAGACATCGGCAACCGCGGCGTGCTGGCCTGGATCGCCGAAGCCAGTCAGGTGGATCCCGCGCTCATGGATCGCCCCGAGGTTCGCCGGGCATTGGACGAGGCGACCGAGGACGCCGCCAATCTGGGAGTCTTCGGCGTGCCGACGTTCCGGACCCCGGATCGCCTGTGGTGGGGCTTCGACCGGCTGGGCTTCGTCGAGCGGGCCGCCGGACCGACCGCAAGGTACGCGCCGCCCCGCCGCTCGGGCGGGCAGATCGAATTCTTCCACGACTTCGCCAGCCCGTTCTCCTACCTCGCCGCGACGCAGATCGAGTCCTTCGCCGCATCCCGGGGTGTCAGCCTGGTATGGCGACCGATCCTGCTCGGCGGCCTTTTCAAACGGATCCACGCACCGCTGGTCCCCTTGAGCGTCATGTCGAGGCCGCGACGCGAGTACATGGCGCGCGACCTGATGGACTGGGCCGAGGTCTGGCAGGTCCCGTTTCAGTTCAACAGCGAATTCCCGCTCAACACCCTGCTCGCCCTGCGCGTGGCGCTCGTCGCGCCGCAGTTGACCCTGCCGCTGTACCGCGCGACCTGGGGCGACAATCGCGACGTCGGCCAGCCGGAGGTGGTGGCGGAGATCATCCGCGAAGCGGGACTGGCCGCAGACGAGGTTCTGGCGCAGGCCGGCCGGGACGAGGTCAAGAATACCCTCCGGTTGAATACCGAGACGGCCGAACGGATCGGCGCCTGCGGCGCACCGACCTTCCGCATCGATGACCGGGTGGTGATCTGGGGACAGGACCGGCTCGACATGGTGAGTCGGGTGCTCGAGGGCTGGATGCCCGCCGTCGATGCGCAACCCCGGCACTGAGGCGCGCACCGTCGCACCCCGGGAGGCCGACGGATGACGACGGCCTTTCTGACCCATCCCGTTTTCCTGCAGCACGACATGGGCAGCCACCACCCGGAGCGTCCGGCCCGGCTCGATGCCGTCCACCGGCTGCTGCAAGCCCATGGCCTGTTGGCCCGCGTCCAGGCCCATGAAGCGCCGCGCGTCGATCGATCGGACCTGTTACGGGTGCACGATGCGGCGTATCTGGACCAACTCGGGGCGCTGGCACCGCGCGAAGGCTACACCTTCGTCGATCCCGACACGGCCATGAACCCCCACACCCTCGAGGCGGCGGAAAGGGCGGCCGGCGCCGCGGTGCGGGCGGTCGATCTGGTGCTCGGCGGCGAGGCAAGCAACGCGTTCTGCTGCGTGCGGCCGCCAGGACATCATGCCGAGCGCGATCAGGCGATGGGGTTCTGCTTCTACAACAACGTCGCGTGTGCCGCGGCCCACGCCCTGGCCACGCACGGGCTGGACCGGATCGCCATCCTCGATTTCGACGTGCATCACGGCAACGGGACCGAAGACATCTTCCGCGACGACCCGCGGGTCATGTTCTGCTCGAGTTTTCAATATCCCTTCTACCCCAACACCCCCATCGACCACGGCCATCCGCGCATCATCAGCGTGCCCTTGCCGGCCGGCACCCGGGGCATGGATTTTCGCGAAGCGGTCGGCGCAGCGTGGTTTCCGGCGCTGGAACGGTTCGCGCCCCAGATGGTGTTCATTTCGGCGGGCTTCGACGCCCATCACCTGGATCCCATGGCCGATCTGATGCTCAACGAGCGCGACTATGCGTGGATCAGCGAGGAGATCGTCCGCTTTGCGGCCCGCCATTGCAGCGCGCGGATCGTGTCTTCTCTCGAGGGTGGATACCATCTCACGGCGCTCGCCGAGAGCGTGGCCGTGCATGTATCGGCGCTCTTGCGCGGATGACGGCCCAACAACGGGTTATCGGCCTGCCTTGACCGGGCTTGACGATACCTTATGAACTTCGTCAGGAATGTGCCGCAACTCATGTTGACACGAACTGCGGGGCCCACCTATGATCAGCCCTGCCTTGACACCGATATGGAGGCCGGGGTGGGCCGGTGCTTGCTTGCTTGTGTGGT
>PKCW01000183.1 GCA_002862965.1 Pseudomonadota bacterium | reverse complement strand
GGAGAGACCCAAGAAAGCACTCGGCGGGCTGACGCCCGCCGCATACGCCAAACGGATGGCCGATATCGGCTACCCTAACCCCGGACTCTAAATGGCCCCGCTACTGAAAGCGGGGGGACGTCGTCCGGCGCCTTGGTCCTGTCCGATGCGAGGCCGAACAACAGACGATCGATATAACTGCTGACCGTGATGTTGATGCCAATACCGTCCATGACCAGCGACAAGGGATAAAGTCCCAGCAGTTTCGAGCCTTTGTAGTAGCGCGCCTCCTTGAAGATGGGCACGTTCGAAATCAGGACATTGGTCATGGTGCGCGGATTCACCGCTCGATTCCCTCGCAACCGCTTGATCATCAGCGACAGGATGCGCAACCCCATGAGACTGTACAGCACACTTTGGGGAACGCTGCGGATCTGCGCTTTGGCCTTGGCCGTCGATTGCCGGATGGATTCGATCTGTTCGGTCGACGATGCGGCATCGGTTGCGAGGCTGTAGGCGCAAAAGCAGATCCGGTTGCTTTGATCCATGTCCTCCTCGGTATGGATTGAGATAGGCATCGTTGCATAAAGGCTTTTGGCGGGCGATTCACCCTTGCCATCGAGGTAGCGCCGCAGTGCGGTGCCGACGACGGCGCTGATGACATCGTTGATCGTGCTGCGCGTAGCACGGGCGATTTCGGCGACGAGTGTCAGCGCCAGGCTGGTCGTGGCAAAGCTTCGGGTCGGTTCCACCAGCGTGTTGAACCGGGTCACCGGGACGGCATCGGGCGGCGGGACCAGCATGGTTTCGCCGGATTTGATCTGGCCGCGGATCGTTCCCAGCCCCTTCCAGTACACCTTCAAGCGTTCCCGCCGGCTCATTCTCGGGAGACCGGCATCAAAGCGTGTTTTCTGATGATTCTTTTTACGGCGCATGTCGGGATTGGACAGGTCCGCCGGGTCGGGTCGGAGCACTTCTTCAATCACATTTTTTGCCGAGATGCCATCGATGCTGCAGTGATGGACCTTGAACGCCAGGGCGAATTCGTTACGGCGTTCCAGTCCGTCGATGACATGCATCTCCCACATCGGGCGATCGTAGTCGAGCGCCGTTGCATAGAGATCGGTCGTGTAGTCACGAAGGGCCTGATCGGCATTGCGGCCCTGCAGCGTCACGAGCCGGACATGATGAGTCATGTCCATGTCCCCGGCCTCTACCCAGTGATAGCGCCCCAAGGTTCCGATCGATCGATGCAGTTTTTCGTTGTGATGCGGCAATGGCCAGGGATTCCGGCGCATATCCTCGACCAGGTTTTGGACATAATCATCCGGGGCATCGGCCGGTTTTTCGAACACCGCATAGGCAACGATGTGCATTTTCTGATCGGGCCGATCCATCAACAAGAACATATTGTCCAGAGCATTGAGCTTTTTCATGGCGCTCCCTTTGCTGGCTGAGTGAAACCTCCCTCCCCCCCCGGGCAGATCCATGCACCGATGCGTTGCCGGTGCCTGATGGGTTTTTCGACAGATCAAGCGAAATCTGAGCGTGCCGCATTTTCCGATCCAGACATTGCCGTCTTGTGGCTGCTTGTTGCTGAGCCTCGTCGGTGATGGATGGTTTTTCTGGTGGGTGCGATGCCCAACCTTCATCTCGCGCCGCCCTCTTGAAAGGAAGCCCAATTCGGCGAGTGTAACGAGGCGTTGAATCGGCGTGCGTTGTCGCCGATTCCAGACATCTGGCGCTAATGGACTGAACCGCCCAGGGTTTCGAGCGACCTTCTCCCACGTTCGGTAACGGAGCCGATTGGAGTCCGGGGTTATAGGGGCTGCCGCCAGGGCGCACGTATCAACCGGATGCTTACATCGCCAGAATACTGTATATTTTTACAGCATGGATAAGCTCACGCCCCGGCAGCAACAAATTCTCGACCTGATCCGCCGCGCCATCGCGCAAAACGGCGCCCCCCCGACCCTGTCCGAACTCGCCCGCGCGCTCGGATTTGCTTCTGTCAATGCCGTTCGCGATCAACTGCAGGCCCTGCAACGCAAGGGGCAGCTTGAGTTGGCACCCCACACCGCACGCGGGATCCGCCTGAAAACCCCGCCCCGACCGGGACTGCCGATCGTGGGTCGGGTTGCGGCTGGTCAACCCATTCTGGCGGAGGAACACCTCGAGGGAGAGGCCCCGATCGATCCGGCATGCTTCAAAGGCAAGGCCAACTACCTGCTGCGTGTGCAGGGCATGAGCATGCGCGATGCGGGGATCCTTAACGGCGATCTGGTGGCCGTGCAGCGCAGCGCCGAGACCTGGAATGGCCGCATCGTCGTGGCGCGATGGGACGGCGAGGCCACCGTCAAGCGACTGCACTTGCAGCAGACCACCGCCCGCCTGGAACCCGCCAATCCCGATTACCCCACGCTGATCGTCGATCTCGCGCGTGAGGAACTGGTCATCGAAGGCGTCGTGGTCGGGGTCATCCGCACGACCATCGACTCGCCATGAACCCCCTGGAACAGCTGTTGGCCGATTGCCCGACGCTGTTCCGGGGCGGGCAAACCGCGGCCCCTGCGGGCGCCTTCCTCCCCACCGGGCATGCCGAGCTGGACGCCCTGCTGCCTGGCGGAGGATGGCCGCTGGGCAGCCTGATCGAAATCCAGACGCCCGCGCCTGGACTGGCAGAAATCCGCCTGTTGCTGCCGGCACTGCTGCGCCTGCAGAGAGAAAGCCGCCATGTGGTCTGGACCGATCCTCCCTTCCCCCCTTACGCGCCGGGTCTGGTACAGGCCGGTCTGGATCTGGCGCGCGCCCTCTGGATCGCTCCGGCCACACCGGCCGATCTGTGGTGGTGCGCCGAGAAACTGCTGCGCCACCCGGCCTGCGGGGCGGTCATGATCTGGCCGGCCCGATGCGCGGAGACGGTCCTGCGGCGCCTGCAACTCGCCGTAGAAGCAGGCGGCGGTCTGGGCATCGTGTTTCTGCGCCAGGTGGCTGCCACCTCACCTGCGGCGGTGCGACTGCAACTGGAATACCGGGACGAGCATCTGTGGGTGGCGGTACGCCGGGCGCGCGGCAGTTGGAAACAGGGCCGCATCCGCCTGGGCCGGGCCGATGTCCCGGCCCAGACCTGAAAGCGAGGTCATGTCGATCCTCGCCCTCGCAGCACCGCCCTTGCTTGCCGCATCGCCGCCCGAGGCGGTGCCCACACGGCAACATCTGTGGCTGTGCATTCATCTTCCCGATCTGGCACTGCAGGCCCGGCCATGGGCGCCAGGCGTGGCCGGGGCCGTGATCCGCGAATGTGCCGGCCAGCGCGTCATCCACGCCGTGAACGAGGTGGCGGCGCGCCGGGGGGTAGTGGCCGGGATGTCCCTGCCGGCCGCCTACGCCGTATGCCCTTCACTGCACATCCAGACCCGGGATGGCCGGAGCGAGGCGCGCCGCAGGCGAGCGGTGGCGCGGGAGAGCCTGGCTTTCACCGATTGGGTCAGCCTCGATCGGCCGGACGCCGTGCTGCTCGAGGTAGGCGCAAGTCTGCGGCTGTTCGGCGGCCTGGACGCACTGCGATCCAGGGTCGACCAGATGCTCGCCCGGCTGGGCCTCGAAGCCCGGATCGCCCTCGCCCCCGTCCCTCTGGCGGCCTGGATGCTGGCGCGATCCGGGCAGGCGATCTGTGTCCTGCAACCTGCGGCCTTGCGTTCCGCGCTCGGCGAACTGCCGCTGTCCGCCCTGCCGGTTTCTCTCCACGGCTTGCAACGCCTGTCGCCGCTGGGCGTGCGCACCCTGCGCGATCTTTGGCGGTTGCCGCGGGACGGCCTGGCACGTCGCTATGGCCGTGCGCTCGTCCGGTTACTGGAAGAAGCATTGGGTGAAACACCCTCTCTCGAGGGCCGCTACCGCCAGCCGATCCGATTCTGCCGGCGCATCGACCTGAGCCTCGAGACCGACCGGCTAGAGGTGCTGACACCGATACTCGAAGCCCTGATGGAAGCCATGGGCCGCTTTCTGACCGAACGCGCCGCTGCGACGAGCCGCATCCGGTTGCGGCTGTTCCATCGCCGTGCGGCGATTTCGACCTTGATGCTGCAACTCTCGCAACCCATCCAGGATTGGCGCCACGGCCTGCACCTGCTACGCGGCAAGCTGGAACGAGCGCCTTTGTCGGCACCGGTACTGGCACTGGAACTGGCCTGCGCCGATCTGCATCCGCATCGCCCTGCGGCAACGGATCTTTTCGATGGACATGCGGCGCGCCAACTCGACTGGTCGCAATTGCTCGACGAACTGCGCAATCGCTTGGGTGAAGACGCCCTCAGGATCCTCGCGCTCGCCGACGACCATCGTCCTGAACGGACCTCGGGCATCCGCACCGACACGCGCGCAGACAGCCATCCCCCGGCTGCGCCGCGCCCCGCGTGGCTGCTCCATGCACCGGCTCCGGCGACTGCGACCCATTGGCGCCTGGTCTCCAGCGCCGAGCGCATCGAGAGCGGCTGGTGGGATCCACCCGCCGTAAAGCGAGACTATTATCAGGCGCTGGACCGCGATGGCCGCTTGCTGTGGGTTTTCCGGGATGGGCGGCAAGGTCGGTGGTATGTGCAGGGGATTTTCGCTTGACCTCCACCTCCCCCGCTGCCGCCGGCCAGATCCCATGCACGACTCCGGCAGCCTCAGCGCAAGTCGCTTTTGCGGAACTGCACTGCCTCTCCAACTTCAGCTTCCTGAAAGGCGCCTCGCATCCCGAGGAGCTGGTGGTGCGCGCCGCGCAACTGGGCTATCGCGCGCTGGCGCTGACCGATGAATGCTCCGTGGCGGGGGTCGTGCGTGCCCACCGTGCGGCCCGCGAACACCCCCTTCACCTCATCATCGGCAGCGAGTTCACCCTGGCCGATGGCCTGAAATTCCTGTTGTTGTGCCCGGATCGCGTGGCTTATGCCGGCCTCTGCGGCTTGATCACCCGGGCACGACAACAGGCCGACAAGGGCGACTACCGCCTCGAACGGACGGACCTGGGGGATGCCGCCTTGGGGGAATGCCTGTGCATCTGGCTTCCCGGCGCGGGATGCCATGAAGCCGATGGCCGCTTCCTGCAGGCCCTGTTTCCACAGCGTCTGTGGGTCGGCGCGGGCCGCTTTCTGGACGGACGTGACCGCGAGCAACTTCAGGCCCTGCGCGATCTGGGCACGGCACTCGACCTGCCGATCGTGGCCTGCAACGACGTGCATCTGCACCGCCGCTCTCGCAAACCCCTGCAGGACGTGCTGACCGCCATCCGCCTCAAGACCCCGTTGCCGATGCTCGGCACCCGGCTGCATTCCAACGCGGAACGCCATCTGCGCTCCTGGCAGCGGCTCGCGGCGCTGTATCCCACGGCGTGGCTGGAAGAATCGGTGAAGATTGCCGAGCGTTGCCGGTTTTCCCTGGACGAGCTGCACTACGAATATCCCTCGGAGCTGGTGGCAGAGGGCCATACGCCCGCTTCCTGGTTGCGCGAACTGACCGCGGCCGGCGCGCGCCAGCGGTGGCCGGCAGGGGTGCCTGCCAAGGTCCGGTCGCTGGTCGAGCAGGAACTGGCCTTGATCGCCGAGATGCATTACGAGCCGTTTTTCCTGACCGTGCACGACCTCGTTCGCCATGCCCGTAGCCTCGGCATCCTGTGCCAGGGACGCGGTTCGGCTGCCAATTCGGCCGTGTGCTATTGCCTGGGCATCACCGAAGTCGACCCCAACCGGATGGATCTCCTGTTCGGCCGCTTCATTTCCCGCGAACGCAACGAACCGCCGGACATCGATGTCGACTTCGAACACGAACGGCGCGAAGAGATCATCCAGTACCTCTATGCCAAGTACGGTCGCCACCGGGCCGCTCTCGCGGCGAGCGTGATCACCTATCAAACCCGCAGTGCCATCCGCGACGTCGGCAAGGCACTGGGCATGGACCTGCCCGAAATCGAACGGCTGACGCGCACGGTAGACCGGCTGGACGGCTATCGGCTCGATCCCGCACAGCTGCGGGCCAATGGCTATGACCCCGGGGGACGGGTGTTGCGCCAGCTCTCGGCGCTCGTCAATACCCTGATCGGATTTCCGCGACACCTCTCGCAACACGTCGGCGGCTTTGTCATCGCGGCCGATCACCTGTCGCACCTGGTGCCGGTCGAGCATGCCGCCATGGCCGGGCGCACCGTGATCCAGTGGGACAAGGACGATCTGGAATCCCTAGGTCTACTGAAGGTCGATGTCCTGGCCCTCGGCATGCTCACCGCCATCCGCAAGACACTGGCATATGTCTCGGCCTACAGCCCTCGCCCGATGGGCCTGGCCGACGTGCCGGCCGAGGATCCGGCGGTATACGACATGCTTTCGGCCGGAGACAGCGTGGGGGTGTTTCAGGTGGAATCGCGGGCCCAGATGAGCATGCTGCCGCGCCTAAAGCCCCGCAATTACTACGATCTGGTCATCCAGATCGCGATCGTGCGTCCCGGCCCGATCCAGGGACAGATGGTCCATCCCTACCTGGCGCGCCGTGCCGGGCGCGAGCCGGTGTCCTATCCCAGCGCCGCCGTGCGCGAGGTGCTCGCACGCACTTTGGGCGTGCCCATCTTTCAGGAGCAGGTCATGCAGCTGGCGATGGTGGCGGCAGGTTTCAGTGCGGGAGAGGCCGATCAGTTGCGGCGCGCCATGGGCGCGTGGCATGCCAAGGGCCGCCTGGGGCAGTTCGAGCGGCGCCTGCTGCAGGGCATGACCGAGCGGGGTTACGGTGAGCGCTTTGCCCTGCAGATCATCCAGCAGATCCGCGGCTTCGGCGAATACGGTTTTCCCGAGAGCCATTCGGCCAGCTTTGCCTTGCTGGCCTATGTGTCGGCCTGGCTCAAGCGCCATCATCCCGCGGCTTTTTGCGCCGGGCTGCTCAACGCGCAGCCGATGGGATTCCATGCGCCGGCGCAGCTGGTGCGCGATGCCCAGGAGCACGGCGTGACGGTTCTTCCCGTCGATGCCGGCATCAGCGCATGGGACTCTACGGTGGAAGGTGCCGAGCGGGCGCTGCGTCTGGGTCTGCGGCTGGTGAAGGGCCTGTCCCGCGCAGCTGCGGAGCGCCTGATGCAGGCGCGCTGCATCCGCCCCTATCGCACCCTCGACGATCTGGCGGGTCGGGCGCGATTGTCCCGGCGCGATCTCGAGTGTCTGGCGGCCGCCGATGCCTTGCGGGGCCTGGCAGGCCATCGCCATCAGGCTTATTGGCAGACCAGCGCTATCGAAACGCCCACGCCGCTGTTCGAAAATCCGCACATCGACGAAGTCGAACCGCTGCTGCGTGCGCCCAGCGAAAGCGAATCGATTCTGGCGGATTATGCCGCGAGCGGGCTCAGTCTGCGTCGACACCCCGTCGCCCTGCTGCGCCCTCGCCTGGAACGAGCGGGCGCGCGCCCGCTGAGCGACGCCTGGGAGGTTCCGGCCGGGAAAGCCATCTGCGTGGCGGGGCTGGTGAATTGCCGTCAGCAACCCGGCACGGCCAAGGGCGTGACCTTCGTGACCCTGGAAGACGAGACCGGGCAGCTCAACCTGATCGTCTGGCGGCAGCTCGCCGAACGGCAGCGGCAGGCCTTGCTGCGCTCGACCTTGCTGCTCGCAACCGGCATCGTGCAGCGACAGGACGGCGTCCTGCATCTCGTGGCGAGGAACCTTCAGGATCGCAGCGATTGGCTGGGCGGATTGGCCCATCGGGCGCGGGAATTTCACTGATCCCGGTCGCCGGGCATCCTTGACCGGCCCCTTGGGAGCGACCGGCTCGAAGCCCCCCTCGTCGGACCCGGCCGCAAGAAACAGATGAGGTCGCTCCGGCGACTCGCTTACAATCCAGACCGTTCGCCCCCGGCCACACCCGCGGCCGGGGATCGAAAGGACGCGACCAAGACGTCGGCTTTCCGGCCGAGCGCGCATCGAGGGATCGACTACGATGATCAGGGATGACGAAAGGCACGCCACCGTGCAGTTGACGCTGCTGCGCCACGGTGAACCGCAGGGTGGAGCCCTCTATCGGGGGCGCCGCGATGATCCGCTGAGTCCCGCCGGCTGGGAACAGCTGCGCGGCGCCACCGCGGAACCCACGCCCTGGCGCGGCATCGTCACTTCGCCCCTGCAGCGTTGCGCCGCCTTTGCGCACTGGCTGGGAGGAACACGTGACATTCCCGTCCATGTCGAGGCGCGCTTGCAGGAACTCGACTTCGGCGCCTGGGAAGGTCGCACGGCCGATGCCATTCTGGCCGAGGATCGGGAAGCTCTGCTGGCGTTCTGGGACGATCCGGTCCGCCACCCGCCCCCGCAGGGTGAGACCATGACGGATTTCGCGGCCCGCATCGATGCCGCCCATGCCGAGTGGCATGAACGCATGACGGCGGGTTCCTGGCTGTGGGTCATCCACGGCGGCGTGATCCGGGTGCTGCTGACCCGACTGCTGGGCATGCCGCTGCCCCACCTGCTGCGCATCGACGTGCCCTATGCTTGCCGCTCGACCGTGAGCATCGGCGACGGACCGCCGCGCCTGCTGTCGCATGGCGCGCTGCTGCGATGAGGGGTTTGCCGCTGGCAGTGGGATTCCTCACCCGGCTGCAGGTCCCCGCTGTGGACCATGATCCGTTCGCGGTGGGTCGCTCCCTCGCCTGGTACCCGCTCGTCGGCGCGCTCATCGGCACCCTGCTGGCCGCTGCGGCGGCCTTGCTCGGCGCCTGCCTGCCTGCGGCACCGGGCGTCACCGCCGCACTGATCGTCGCACTCTGGGCCTGGCTGACCGGCGGCCTGCATCTGGACGGCCTGGCCGACACGGCCGATGCCGCCGCCGCGGGTGGTGATCGAAGCCGCCGTCTTGCGGTACTGAAAGACCCGCGTTCCGGGCCAGCCGGCGTGGTCGCCGTCGTGCTGGTCCTGCTCGCCAAGTACGCCGCCTTGGCGCAGCTGTTGCCGGCCGGCGCGGCCATCAGCGCGCTCGTGCTCGCCGCCGTGGCCGGCCGCAGCCTGGTGGTCGCCGCCTTCCTGACCACGCCCTACGTCCGCGCCGGCGGCCTCGGCGATGCGCTTGCGCGGCATCACGACCGCACGGCCTGTCTCGCGGCCCTCGCGATGACTACGGTCGGAATCGGCATTCTGGCGGGCGTGCCCGCCGCCGGCGTCCTCGTCGCGTCGAATGCCGCGCTGCTGCTTTACTGGCGCCGCAGCGCGTCGCACGATCTGGGTGGATTCACCGGCGATCTGGCCGGCGCGCTGGTGGAGCGTGCCGAAGCGCTGTCGCTGATCTGCCTCGTCGCCATGACGGGATCTGCGGGATAGTGAACGCCCATGACTCAACCGGGCGCTCGCAGGTCGCAAGGACCCTTCACAGCCCGAACCGAACAAGGTTCATCCGCAAGGGAATCATTACTGTCAAGGAGGACCGTTCATGCACACCCTGCATGGCAAAGTGGCTGTCGTCACCGGCGCCGGCAGCGGCATCGGCCGCGCCTCGGCCCTGCGCTTCTCCCGCGAGGGCGCCGCCGTCGCGGTGGTCGACCGCGACGCGGTGAGCGTCGAGGAGACCGCCGCGCTGATCGCCGCGGAGGGCGGCCGGGCCCTGGCGCTCGCGGCCGATGCCGGCCGCGAGGCCGACGTGACC
>PKCW01000232.1 GCA_002862965.1 Pseudomonadota bacterium | reverse complement strand
TGGTCAATGCGATCATGCTCGTCGATGCGGCAGCCGACTGGATTGAAGCGAGGGATCCCCAACAGCAGCAGGCGGCCCTTGAAAGGATCCAAGAGGCTCAACGAAAGAGGCTTTTATGATGGAAGACATGAAAAGCGGAATGGCTAAGTTTGCAGTCATCCTGATCTCTTTTTTGTCGATCGGTGGATTGGCGGGTTTTTCGATCTGGGAACTATTCATTATCGGTGTTTTGTGGACCGTCATTGCTGTCTGTTGGGCATTCCTTTCGACCAACGTTGGTGAGTGGTTCGAGCAAATTCAGCCATTACTACTGGCCATGGCCCTGGGCCTGGCCTGGTATTGCGTTTGGGAGCCGATACAGCGGCTTGCCGTCTCCAAGGCAGGATATGCTGCTGTTATTTTTGATGAACTTCCCTGGTGGTCCTCCCTGTCGTTCAAGCTGATCGTGTTGGTTGTCTTGGTCGGTGGCGGTTATGGATTTGGCTACCTCCGTGCGAACCGATGAGTTGCGCCAGGTGGATGGCGGGGACGAGATGGATGCGGCGATGAGCTGGAGTCGAGATCCGGCTTTCCGGCCGGAGTGGGCGGCTGCGGAAGGGATGCCGTTCCAGGAATGGTGCGACTTCTTTCACGATTGTCTCTGGGCGGAATACCACGAAACCGGCTCTTGCTATGACACGGATTGGGAGATCTGGCTTGAGCGGGCCTATGAGCGCAAAGGAGGAGGATCTTCATGAAACTCGATGAGATCCGGCAGCGGGCTGCCACGGCGGGGATCCGCTGGCGCGGGCTGCGCAAGGCGGAATTGATCCGGGCTATTCAGCGCGGCGAATCCAATCCCGTATGCTTTGGCACCCCGCGGCGCGAGCGCTGCGGCGAGATGGCGTGCTGCTGGCGGAAAGACTGCCTCAGCGAGCCGGAAGCCGAGCATTGATAAACAACAATTTCTGAGCATGGAAAGGGGAAATACATGAAACGGAATCTCGGTGGATTGGGTGCGGCTGTGGCCATGGCCTTGCTGGCGGGCTGCCAGGGAACGACGCCCACGATTGGCAGCCTGGGGGCGAAGACCGTGGCGACCGGCGCTGCGGGTGGGGCAAATGCGCAGGACGCCAATGCCCAGCTTGAGCGGTGTGGGGAAACCCTGGGCACGCTGGCGATCGAGGAAGACCAGCAGAACAATCCCCTGCTGGCCCTGCTGCAGCAGCGGTCCAAGCAGGAAGCCTCCGCGGTGCCGACCTTGCGTTTGCTGATCCAGCAATCCAATTGCTTCGTCCTGGTTGAGCGCGGGCGGGCATTGAACAACATGATGGTAGAGCGGGACATGGAGCAGATCGGGGAAATCCGCGCCGGCAGCAACTTCGGCAAGGGTCAGATGGTCGCGGCTGACTACACCATGATCCCCTCGATCACCTTCAATCAGCGCGACACCTCGCAGGCAGGCGGCGCGATCGGCGCTCTGGTTCCCATCGCCGGCGCGGTCGCTGGAAGCGTCCAGACCAACGACGCCGCTACGGTGCTGACCTTGATCGACAATCGATCCGGCGTGCAGATCGTGGCGGCGGAAGGTAGCGCCCGCAACATGGATTTTGCCGGCATCGGTGCGATGGCGGCGGGTTTCGGGGCGCTGATGGGCGTAAAGTCGAAATCCCCCCAGGAGAAGATCCTGGTCGCGGCGTTCATGGATGCCTATAACCAGACGGTGCGAGCCGCCCGCGGTTATCAGGCCCAGACGGTCAAGGGGGGGCTCGGCACGGGGGGATTGATGCCGGTCGATGGCGCATCCAAAGCCGCGCAGTGAGGTTTGATCGCCGAATTGGCGAGTGGTAGCCTGAGTCTGTTCATCGGCCCGCTGGAGCCCATCCAGCGCCCTTAAGCCCTGCCGGATCCGGTAGCTGGGCGCAGCCGCAAGGCTGGGATCCGTTTCATCAACCCGCTGGGGAGTAGTCCCCGGCGTCGCCGTGGCTCTCCTTGGCTTTGTTTGCTCAAGGAGAAAGTCATGCAATCCAACGTATTTCCGTCCAATTCCGTTGCTTATTTCCCGGTAGCGCTGTCCGACATCCATGTGCCCGGCTGCGATGCCGGCAGCTTCCAGGCGGTTGTCCGCCAGGACACCAACAAGGTCCTGGGCGTCCATCGCCGCGGTTATAAGCTGATCCCGAACCGGGAAGTCTTTACCCGCTTTGAGGATGTGCTGTTCAACTCCGGGATTGACCTCAACGGCTTGGAGGTCAAGGACCAGGTGGCCCAGGAGGGCCGGATGGTGGTGAGGAGTTATATCTTCCCCGCGGTCACGAACGAGCCCCAGGTGGGCGACATCGTGCGATTCGCCCTCAAGGTGACCAACTCCTACGATGGCGGCGCCGCATTCAGGGCCTTCATGTCGGGCCTCCGGCTGGTGTGCACGAACGGGATGGTCGTACCGTCCGACAAGGCAAGCACCGTTTATGGGAGGCATACCTCCGGGTTCTCCCCTGATCGGGCTGTCTCCCAGATCATGTTCGCCGTTGATTCGTTTTTGGGCCCTTGGGCCAAGCAATGGTCTCGGTGGTCTGAGCGGGAAATCACCGCGGATGCGGCCAAGGCCGTATTCGAGGCGATGCCGGACATCAATCAGCGGCTCATGGCCAAGCTGGAAGAGGCCTGGAGGATTGAGTCAGCTCAAGCCGGACCCACCGTCTGGGGGCTCTACAACGCCCTCACGCGCTGGTCCACCCATGCTGAAGTTCGGGCCTCATCGGCAGGCAACCGGGCAGCCATCGTGCTGGACCGGGAGGCACGGGTCGAGCAGGTGATTCGCGGCGAGGCGTTTCGGCGGCTGGCCGCCTGAGACGGATAACCAGGAAAGGTTACGTTCTGTGGCCTCTCCTGGGTTCACATTCATCCCACACCGGGGCGCGATTCCCCGGTGGGGATCGCGCCTCTCTTTTTTAGGAAATGGAGGCTAGAATCATGTCCATGGAAGCTTTCGACACCTTGGCATTTGCCAAGAAACTCAAGAATGCGGGTGTTCCCGAGAAGCAGGCCGAGGCCATGGCCGAGGTGCAGGCTGATACGTTCCGGGGAATGCTGGATTCATCCCTGGTCACCAAGAGCGTACTCAAGGAAGAGATCGCCGCGGTGCGGTCTGACCTGATGGTCGAGATCGCCGCGGTGCGGTCTGACCTGAAGGACGAGATCGCCGCGGTGCGGTCTGACCTGAAGGACATTGAAAGCGGCCTTAAAGCTGATATAGCTGGCTTGCGGAGCGAGCTTTACAAGGCCCTGCTTACCCAGACCTTCGCCCTGATTGCGGCGATGGTAGCGATCGTCGGGGCCTTCAAACTGTTTGGCTGAATGTGACTTCCCGCCCCCATGGGCGGGGTCTTTCCACAAGGTCCGGCTGGGCCTTGCGGAAAGACCATCAGGTCGATCGATGTTCAAACCCCCGCGGTGAGGGTCAATCACCGCGCCCACAAGCCCTGCCGGATCCGGTAGCAGGGCGCAGCCATTTAGGCTGGGATCCGTTTCATCAACCCGCTGGGGAGTAGTCCCCGGCGTCGCCGTGGCTCTCCTTGGCTTTTTTGTTCAAGGAGAAAGTCATGGGATGGTTGTATCGCAAATGCTCCAAACAGGAGCTCATCAATGATCTGTTGGCGGACGACTTTGGCCCCGAGTGGGAGCGAAAAGTACTCGCCCACGCGGTCCGAGGGAATGTCCTTTGGACGGTAAATCAGATCAGCAATAGAAACACAGGTGGTAGCGACTCGTTCATTGGCTGCGATCTGTTGCAAAAAGATCGGGAGTGGTGGGGGTATAAGGGCATGGACGAATCCATGGGTCCTTATTACTACACCTGCCCCCTGAAATACCTAAGCCTCGCGCCAGAGCGGAATCCGCAATGGCGGCAGAAAGTCCGGGAATACCATGCCAGGCGCGGTCGCCGGTTCAGCGTGGGCCAGCAGGTCGCGCTGATCGGATGCACCATTCCTTGGGTGAGGATAACCAGTGCCAACCCCCTGCAAGGGGAATATCAAGGAACCCGGTATCGACTCAACCGGGCCGTCCTGGGTGAGGTCATGCAGGAGCCCGATGGCCAAAAATTGGCCGTCTGTTACAAACCTGTGACCCAACAGGCGCATACCGGCATCTGACTGGCGTCATCAACAGGCTTATCCACGGTAGCTGTGGATAAGTTTTCAATCTCTCACGCAACCCCAAGGGGCCGCCTGGCCCTTCGGGGTTGGGCGGTCTCCTTTTCAGGAGTACAGCAATGAAATTCATTGTCAGTTATACGCTGCCCTATGAGCATCGGGTCATGGTGGGTATCGAAGCCGAATCGGAAGAGGAGGCCTTGGAAAAAGCTCGGGCCGAGTTCGACGAGGGCACGCTCTGGGCGGACACCGAGACCATGCCCTTGCTCCTCGATGAGTATGAGGAAGTCGATGATGGTGCCCTGGAGTTCGGGATCGAGCAGGCCTTACCAGAAGGCGGGGTATATCCGCCACCAGATGCGTCAGTCCTGGCCATACGCCAGGACAATGCCGCCCGCCAGGCTGCAGCGCTGCTGGTAGCAGCCTATGAAGCAGGCGCGAACGGCGGATCCATAGCCTGGGAAGATCTGGATGAAGCCTATGCGGCGGCCCTGAAGGTAGTCGGCCGTTGATTGATTAAACAACCCCCTGGGGGCGTATCGCCCCTTGGGGTGGTTCGCCCTCTTTTTTTTGGAGAGCGAACCATGCAAGTGCAAGACACTGAAACGATGACCCCGGTCTCCACCGAGGAGAACGAGGCACTGGTGATGTCCCTGGGGGACTTCATCGACAACTGCCGGGATGGTCTGCTGGAAGCGGTTTCCAGGACCATCCCGCCGGTTTATGACGGAACCCCGGATCCACGCCGGGATGCCGTTATGAATGGATTACTGCGCCAGCCCTTCCCGGCCCAGCGGGATGCGGTCCAGGCCCTGTCCCGGCTGCTGTTCGATCAGGACGAGCCGGCGGCGGTACTTAATGCCGAGATGGGAACGGGCAAGACCATGATGGCAATCGCCCTGGCGGCGATCGCCAATCGGGAAGGCCTGCGGCGCTGCCTGGTGCTGTCGCCGCCCCACCTGGTCTACAAGTGGCGGCGGGAGGTACTGGAAACCGTACCGAACGCCAAGGTGACCGTTCTCAACGGACCCGACACGCTGGCCAAGCTCTTGGCGTTGCGCGCAGCGCTGGGGGCAAAGCCCCATCCGGGCCCCGAGTTCTTTGTACTCGGGCGGGTACGGATGCGGATGGGCTATCACTGGAAGCCGGCCATCGTGCGGCGGCGGGTGGTGGTCACGGGGGGTAAGGATGACCCGGTTGTCCATACGGACCGGCGCGGCTTCGCCGCCTGCCCGGATTGTGGGCGGGCGGTGCTGAATCCCGATGATGGCGCGCCGCTACTGGCTGATCTACTGCCCCAGGACCAGCAATTGCATTGCCAGGCCTGCAAGGCGGTCCTGTGGACCCTGCATCGCCCCAAGGGGGCGGCCAAGGGGAAGCGGGATCTGGTGCGTGAGGCACTGGAGGATCTGCCGACCATCGGACCCAAGCGGGCGGAGCGGTTGATCAATCATTTCGGGGAAGAGCTGCTGGGGGAAATGCTGGGCGATAACGTCCACCGGCTGGTCAACCTGATGGACGAAGACGGCAACCTGGTGTTTTCGGACTCCCAGGCCCGTCGCTTGGAGCGGGCCCTGTCCAGTCGGGAGTTTTCGCTGGGACAAGGCGGCTACCAGGCATCGGAGTTCATAAAGCGCTACCTCCCGGACGGTTATTTCGATCTGATGGCAGTGGATGAAGGCCATGAGTACAAGGTCGAGGGATCGGCTCAAGGCCAGGCCATGGGGGTATTGGCCAACAAGGCCCGGAAGGTCGTCCTGCTGACGGGGACCCTGATGGGGGGCTATGCCACGGACCTGTTCTATCTGCTGTTCCGGCTCATGCCGGGCCGCATGATCGAGGAGGGTTACAAGCCGAATCCCCAGGGATCCATGGGGCCAGCCGCGATGGGCTTCATGCGCGCCCACGGCGTATTGAAGGACATCTATACCGAGACCGAGGGCGGGAATCACAAGACCGCCAAGGGGCGCAAGACCAGCCATCGGGTGGCCATGGCGCCGGGTTTCGGGGCCGAGGGCATCTTGCGGCATGTACTGCCGTATACGGTGTTTCTCAAGCTTCGGGATATCGGCGGGAATGTCCTGCCGCCCTACCGGGAGGTGATGACACCCATCCCCATGAATCCGGTCATGGAGAGCGCCTATTCCAAGCTCAAGGGGGAATTGGTGACCGCCCTGCGCGAAGCCTTACGCAAGGGGGACAAGACCTTGCTGGGGGTGGTGCTCAATGCGCTCTTGGCCTGGCCGGAGACCTGTTTCCGGACGGAGGTGGTGAAACACCCCCGGACGGGCCGGGTGCTGGCCTATGTGCCGGCGCAACTGGCGGCGGATGAGCTGTCGCCCAAGGAAGAGGCCTTGTTGGCCCTGTGTCGGGACAATAAGGCCCTGGGACGGCGGGTGCTGGCTTATACCACCTACACCGGGACCCGTGACACGACCACGCGAATGAAAGCCCATCTGGAACGGGAGGGGTTCAAGGTCGCGGTGCTGCGGGCATCGGTCGAAGCAGCCAGGCGTGAGGAATGGCTGCTGGACCAGGTGGATCGGGGGGTTGAGGTGGTGATCACCAACCCCGAGTTGGTCAAGACCGGGCTGGACATGCTGGAGTTTCCGACCATTGCATTCATGAACACGGGTTACAACGTGTTTACGCTGCAACAGGCGGCCCGGCGGTCCTGGCGGATCGGGCAGAAACAAGCCGTCGAGGTGCATTTCTTCGGCTACGCGGGAAGCACCCAGATGGATTGCCTGCGGCTGATGGGCCAGAAGGTGACGGTGAGCCAGTCCACGTCCGGCGACATGCCGGAGAGCGGGCTGGACGTGCTGAACCAGGACGAGGACGCCCTGGAGATGGTATTGGCCAAGCAGTTGCTCGCTGCCTGATGATGACATGACCTCAGATTGACCCGGCTCTGCCGGGTTTTTTTTGTTTGACGATGACTCCAGCCCGGCACTTCGCTGGACTGCGCCCAGGCCCGCTACAGCAGGTTTATCAAGGACTTAGGCGCGTCCATCATATGCCGGTGCTTTCCGAAACTTGACCCGGCTTCCGGTCGCGTGGCTCCCATGTGGCTCTTGGAAACCGAGGTTTCCGAGGAGTCATCATGGCAAGAATCAAACTCACCAAATCCGCTGTCGATGCCGCCAAGCCCCAGGCGCAGGCCATCGAACTGCGGGACACCGTGGTGCCCGGCTTCCTGTGCAAGATCACCCCGGCCGGCCGCAAGGTGTTCATGCTCCAGTACCGGACGAACGCCGGCGAGCGCCGCAAGCCGGCCCTGGGCCAGTACGGCGAACTGACCGTCGAGCAGGCCCGTGTCATGGCGCAGGAGTGGCTGGCCGAGGTGCGCCGGGGCGGCGACCCCAGCGCGGCTAAGGCCGCCGCCCGCAAGGCACAGACCATGAAGGAGTATTGCCACACCTTCATGGAGGACTACTCCAAGCAGCGCAACAAGCCCAGCACGCAGCGCGGCTATCAGGGCGTCATCGACCGCTGCATCATCCCGATCATGGGCCGGATGAAGGTGCAGGACGTGAAGCGCCCGGACGTGGCCGCGCTGATGAAGAAGCTGGCCCACAAGCCGGCCGAGGCGAACCGCACCTTCGGCGTGTTGCGCAAGATGTTCAACCTGGCCGAAGTGTGGGGGTTGCGCCCGGACGGCACAAACCCGTGCCGCCACGTCCCGATGTTTCCGCCCGGCAAGGAAACCCGGCTCATCGTGGACGATGAACTGGTGCGGATCTTCCGTCACCTAGAGCACTTGGAAGCCGAGGGACTGGAGAACTACGTCATCCCGCTGGCGATCCGCCTGCAATTCGAGTTTGCCGCCCGCCGCTCCGAAATCTGCCCGCTCGAATGGGGCTGGGTTGATCTGGAAAAGCGCCGCGTCGTCTGGCCCGACAGCAAGACCGGCGGCATTTCCAAACCCATGAGCGAGGAAGCCTATCGGCTGCTTTCGACGGCGCCGCGCCGGGAGGGCTCCCCCTACGTCCTGCCGTCGCCCAACGACCCGGCCCGGCATCTGACGCATGGCGAACACTATGGCGGCTGGAAGCGCGTGCTCAAGGCCGCGGGCGTGCCGCACGTCGGCACGCACGGCATCCGCCATCGAGCGACGACCGACATTGCCAACTCAGGCGTGCCAACCAAAGTGGGCATGAAGCTCACAGGTCACAAGACCGTTGCGATGTTTATGCACTACGTACATACCGAGGACAAGCCGGTGCGAGATGCCGCCGAGCTGGTGGCGAATCGGCGGCTGGCGATTACCGGGGCGTCCCGTTCTATGGAGGTGACAGCATGACAAGGAAGACGCCCGCAGCAGTGGGGAATCCGCCGCCTTACCGGGGCTGGATATGCTGGCATCCAGGGCGGCATCGTGGAACTGCTGGATGCCGCGCGCCAAGCAGCGGCGGGCAGTGTCAATGCGCTGATGACGACCAGCTATTGGGAGATTGGCCGCCGGATCGTGGAAGCCGAGCAGAAAGGCAGGCGGCGGGCTGGTTACGGCGAGCAGTTGATGGCGCGGTTGTCCGCCGGTCTGACGGCGCGCTTTGGGCGCGGGTTCAGCCCGGACAACCTGGAAAACATGCGGCGCTTCTTTGCCGCTTACCCCCTTGAGGCAATTTCCAAGACGCTGTCTCGGAAATTTGACCTCTCCGAACTGGCCCTGGTCTTCAGGTTGCTGTGGTCGGCCTATGTCCGGCTGCTGGCGGTCAAGGATGACCATACCCGTCGGTTTTACGAGGCCGAGGCGCCGCGCGGTGCGCCAGCTCGAATGGCAGATCGGCAGCCACTTCTATGAGCGCACCGCCAAAGCCTGACGATGCAATCAAGAGCTCGTATGAGTTGGAGTCACTGAACCGCAAGGACGAATATTCGGAATCTGATATTAAACAGCAGTCGACCAGCGGATGGTGGATTTCTCCCGGAGCTTGGCAAAGGCTGCACCTTTGCCGACGACAGCGTCGATTGCGTATCGGCCGGACATGGTGCCGGGTGGGTCTCTACCGGCACCACTCGATCAAACCCTTCTTTACCCAGAAGTGACAGGAACATGCCCGATGCTGGTGGATGGAGGGCGACATGGTTGGTCGCCCCCAGAAGTCTGTTTCGACAGACCACCGGGGTCGTCGATCCGGGTTAAGGGAAAGTGATATCTGCACGCCACAACCGCCGGGGCAGCTCATGCAAGCCCACTTCTTGACGCCGGTGTCGATGACCAGCCACAGCTCTCCCGGCGGCACGGCATTATTGCCCGGATGCTGCGCAACCGGGTAAACGAGCAGGTTGTACTGCAGCCACCCGAGCCGGCGCAGCGCTCGCGCGATAAGTCGCTTCATGGTCATCCGATCACCCCAAGAAATGGGTTGACATCGCCGCGTCCCCAGCTCGCCTGGCTGGCACAAACCGGGCAAGACGCCAAGGGTCGGCAGGTCATGGTGCGATCCACTACGCGGTCAAAGCGGCGAATCCTGTTGTGCGACATGCCCGCAGGACCGCGAAAACCGG
>PKCW01000257.1 GCA_002862965.1 Pseudomonadota bacterium | reverse complement strand
GGCGGCGCCGCTGCCTCCGCCTTATTGGACGGGCTTTGACGTCACGTCCAACCTGATCGGATACGCCCCTCTGGGCTTCTTGCTGGCCCTGGCCTTGCTGCGCACGGGCTGGACGCGCGGCGCCGTGTGCTGGGCCGCGCTGGCGGGTTCGCTGCTGTCGCTGGCCATGGAGTTCCTACAGATCTACCTGCCGCGGCGTGTCCCTTCCAATCTCGATCTGGTGCTGAATGCTGCGGGCACATGGCTGGGCGCCTTGCTGGCGGCGCTGTTGGAGCGCTGGGGGGCCATCGACCGTTGGAGTCTGTTCCGGGGCCGCTGGTTTGTGCCGGATGCGCGCGGGGCGCTGGTGCTGATGGCGTATGGCGCGTTCACCCTGACGCGCACGCCGGTAGATGTCTTTCCCGATCTCAACAAGCCGACCGTCACTCTCATGACGGAGGCTGGCGGCATGGCTGCCGAAGAAGTCGAGCAACTCATCACGTTCCCGCTCGAAACGGCCATGAACGGCCTGCCCAGCGTCGAAAGCGTGCGCTCGGTCTCCAGCGCCGGGCTTTCCTTCATCTACGTGACATTTGACTGGAAGACCGACATCTTCCGGGCGCGCCAGATGGTCTCCGAACGCCTGACGTCCATGGAGGAAGGGCTAGCCCCGGGCGTGACGCCCACTATGGGGCCAATCAGCTCAGTGATGGGCGAGATCATGCAGATTGCAATCCCCATCGGTGCCAAGCCCTCAGGGCAGAAGAACGCAGCCCCGCCGCTGTCGGCCATGGACACTCGCGAGTACGCGGACTGGGTGCTACGCCCCCGGCTGATGGCCATACCTGGTGTTGCCCAAGTCATCCCGATCGGAGGCGAGGTCCGTCAGTTCCAGGTCCAGCCCAACACCACGCGAATGTCAGAGCTGGGCGTGACTGCGTCCGATCTGGATGCGGCTCTCAAGGGCTTCTCCGCGAACACTTCCGGCGGCTTCCTGGAGATCAATGGCCGCGAGTACCTGATCCGCAACCTGGGCCGCACGTCCCGACTCGACGACCTGCGTAACCTGCCTCTCGCGGTGCGTGCGGGCCAACCCATCCTGCTCCACCAGGTCGCCGATGTTCAGTTTGCGCCAGCCATCAAGCGCGGCGATGCGGGCTTCGAGGGCCTGCCAGCCGTGATCCTGGGCATCCAAAAGCAGCCCACGGCCGATACGATTGCACTGACCCGCTCGATCGAGTCAGCGTTGGCGGACATGAAGGGCTCACTGCCGGCTGGCATGGCCGAGCCACAGGTGACCTTCCGACAAGCCAACTTCATCGAGGCGTCCATCAGCACGCTGCAAGGCAAGCTCATCGGCGCATCGGTCTTCGTGGCGGTGATCCTGTTCTTCTTCCTGGGCACTTTGCGCCCCCTGGTGATCGCGTTGACCGCGATTCCTGCCTCGATCTTCGTGACCGGGCTGGTGTTCCACTATTTCGGCCTATCAATCAACACCATGACGCTCGGTGGGCTGGCGATCGCCATCGGCGGTCTCGTGGACGATGCTGTGGTCGATGTGGAGAACATCATGCGGCGGCTCAAGGAGGACCGCACCCGCCACCCTGAGAACCGGCTGACGCCCCTGGTCATCGTTGCCAGGGCCTCGATGGAGGTTCGCTCGGCGATTCTCTACGCCACGATGATCATTGTGCTGGTGTTCCTGCCCCTGTTCGCGCTGCCGGGGATGGAGGGGCGCTTGTTCGTGCCGCTGGGCATCGCCTTCATCGTCTCCACGCTGGCCTCGCTGCTGGTCTCTGTGACGGTCACTCCGGTGCTTTCGTACTACCTGCTGCCCAAGATGAGGACGCTGGACCATGGCGACACTCGGCTTCTAGCCTGGTTGAAGACGCGCTATCAGGGCGGCCTGCAGCGGGTCTTGCAGCGGCCGCGTGCCGCCCTTGGCATGGCCGCTGTGGCTGTCACACTGGCTGTCGCCGCGGTGCCATTCTTCCCGACCACGTTCCTGCCCCCGTTCAATGAAGGAACGTTGCTGGTGGGCCTGCGCCTGAATCCCGGTGTGACGCTGGCCGAATCTTCGGCGCTTGCCCAGCAAGCCGAGCTGCTGGTCGCGCAGGTGCCAGAGGTGCAGCACGTGGGCCGGCGCAGCGGACGGGCCGAGCTGGACGAGCATGCCGAAGGCGTGCATGTCAGCGAGCTGGACGTGGGCCTGCTGCCCGCCTCGGAGCTAAAGCGCTCCATGGAGGAGATCACCGCCGACATCCGTTCGCGTCTGGCTCACTTGCCCGGCTCCATCGGCATTGGCCAGCCGATCTCGCACCGCATCGACCACATGTTGTCGGGGGTGCGCTCGCAGATCGCCATCAAGGTGTTCGGCGAGGACCTGGACGTCCTGCGCGGGCAGGCGGATCTGCTGCGCGCCAAGCTGGCCGGAATTCCGGGGCTTGCTGACCTGGAGATCGAAAAGCAGGTCCTAGCGCCGCAGATCAAAATCCGCGTGGATTATGCGGCGGCGGGACGCTACGGCGTGGCCGCACCGCAAATTCTGTCCACGCTGCAAAGCCTGGTCGAAGGCGAAAAGATCACCGAGGTCATCGAGGGCAACCGCCGCTTCGCGCTGGTGGTTCGCCTGCCCGAGCAGGCGCGGTCGATTGAGGGCTTGAGCCGCATCCTCATCGACACGCCCATGGGTCGGGTCCCGTTGTCGCGCCTTGCCACCATCGAAGACAGCGACGGCCCCAACCAGGTCAGCCGCGACGATGGCCGTCGACGCATAGTTTTGTCGGCCAACGCTCAGGGACGGCCGCTGTCCGAAGTAGTGGCCGACATACGCAGCGTCGTCCAAGAAGTGCGCTTGCCCGAAGGCTACTTCATCACGCTGGGCGGCCAGTTCCAGGCACAAGAGGAAGCCTCGCGACTGGTGGGCCTGCTGTCCATCGTCTCCCTGACGCTCATGTTCGTGGTGTTGTACACGCGCTACAAGTCGGTCGCCCTATCAGCGCTCATCATGGTGAACATTCCATTGGCCCTGGTCGGCGCCGTGTTGGGGCTGTGGCTGTCTGGCCAGCCGTTGTCCGTGGCCGCCCTGGTCGGCTTCATCACGCTCGCGGGTATTTCTGTGCGCAACGGCATCCTGAAGGTGAGCCACTACCTCAACCTCATGCGCATGGAGGGCGAGGACTTCGACCAGAAGATGATCGTGCGTGGCTCGCTCGAACGGCTTTCCCCGGTTCTGATGACCGCGCTGGTCACGGCCTTCGCGCTGGCCCCGCTGCTGTTCGAGGCGTCCCGACCCGGTACTGAGATCCTGCACCCCGTCGCGGTGGTGATCTTCTCGGGGCTGGTCAGCTCCACGCTGCTAGACACCTTCCTTACACCCGCCATGTTCTGGCTGTTCGGCCGCAAGCCTGCCGAACGCCTGCTGGACGACCGCGACGCGGAGGCATTCTGATGCAACGCCTTCTGTCACCCGATTTCAACCACCGTAACCCTATAGGAGCTTTCATGTCTGTTCGATTTCGTTCCCTCACGGCTGGCACCGCCCTCGCCCTGGCATCCGTCACCGCCTTCGCCGCAGGCGACCATGACCACGCGCATGACCACAAGCCGCTGCATGGTGGCGTCGTGACCGAAGTCCGGGACGTGGACTACGAGTTGGTCGTTCAGCCCGCAGCAGCGCAACTCTACCTGCGCGACCACGGCAAGCAGGTCAATGTAAGCAACACCAAAGCCAAGCTCACACTGTTGACCGGCTCACAAAAGCAGGAGGTGCAACTCACGCCTGCCGCGGACGGAAGCCGCCTCGAAGGCAGCGGGACCTTCGCCGCAGCCAAGGGCACGAAGGCCGTCGTCCAAGTCGAACGTGGGGGCAATACCGCGAGCGCCCGGTTCGTTCTGCCGTAGTGTTCAACGTGATCGTCAGGGAACGAGCTGTAATCTGGCGACCACCTGACAAAAGGCGCGACATAGGCGCTCACTATTTCCTCAAAAACTTTGGAGATGTAAATCATGGAAATGCATTTCGACGTCATTGTTATCGGTGCCGGCCCAGGCGGATACATCGCGGCCATTCGCGCTGCCCAATTAGGCATGAAGGTCGCTTGTGTAGATGCCTGGAAGAACAAGGACGGAAAGCCAGCACCTGGCGGCACCTGCAACAACATCGGTTGTATCCCTTCGAAAGCGCTACTGCAGTCGTCAGAGAACTTTGAACAAGCCAAGCACCACTTTGGCACGCACGGCATCTCCACGGGTGATCTGCGCATGGATGTGACCACGATGTTGGAACGTAAGAATCAGGTCGTGAAGTCCAGCAACGAAGGCATCCTTTATCTGTTCCGCAAAAACAAGGTCCAGTTTTTCAACGGCCTGGCGTCTTTCACCAGGACTGTCGATGGTGGCTTCGAGGTGAGCGTCGCCGCCGATGAGGCTGTTACCTTGGTTGGCAAGCAGATCATCGTTGCCACAGGCTCCAACGTGCGGCCGCTCCCCAACCTACCGTTCGATGAGCGGGTCGTGCTCTCCAACGACGGCGCGCTGGACATCGCGGCTGTGCCTGATCGGTTGGCCGTCATCGGTGCCGGCGTGATCGGCCTGGAGCTGGGCTCCGTTTGGCGCCGCCTGGGGGCGGATGTCACGATCCTCGAAGGCTTGCCCAGCTTCCTGCCAATCGTCGACCAAGCCATCGCCAAGGAGGCGAAGAAGGCGTTCGACAAGCAAGGCCTGAAGATCGAACTAGGTGCGAAGGTTCGCGAAGTCAATGCAACCGAGGCTGGCGTGACTATTCACTACACCGACAGCCAGGGCCAGACGCAGTCCTTGCAGGCAGACAAAGTGATCGTGGCTATCGGCCGTGTGCCGAACACCGAAGGCCTGAATCCGGCCGCCGTGGGACTCCAATTGGATGAGCGCGGCGCCGTACTGGTGGACGATGAATGCCGCACCAGTGTGCCCGGCATCTGGGCCATCGGTGACGTGGTGCGTGGCCCGATGTTGGCGCACAAGGCGGAAGAGGAAGGTGTCGCAGTGGCCGAGCGCATTGCCGGCCAGCACGGTCACGTCGATTTCAATACGATCCCCAACGTCATCTACACCAGCCCGGAGATTGCCTGGGTAGGCCGCACCGAGCAGCAGCTCAAAGAGCAGGGCACCGCCTATCGAATTGGTTCCTTCCCGTTCATGGCCAATGGCCGCGCGCGTGCGCTGGGCGACACGACGGGCCTCGTCAAGGTGATCGCCGATCCTGCCACTGATGAGATACTCGGCGTGCATGTGGTCGGCCCGCAGGCCAGTGAACTGGTGGCCGAGGCCGTGATCGCCATAGCGTTCAAGGCCAGCAGCGAAGACATCGCCCGCATCTGCTTTGCCCATCCGACCCTCTCCGAGACGTTCAAAGAGGCCTCGCTGGCCGTGGACAAGCGCGCGCTCAACTTCTGATTGATCGGAAGCGGCATCCAAACCACCTCACCGAACGCAGCTGCGGGCGGTGGGGCGCATATCGCCATGGAACGTAGGCCACGCTGCAACGGCATGCTATGCCCAACAGTTACTCGTCGTTGTGGTCTTCCGCGATGTGGGTGGCCATATCCAGCAGCACCTGGTTCACGTGCTTGTCCGCCACCTCATAGAAGATCTGTTTGGCCTGGCGCACGCCCTTGACCGGCGAGCACCGCGCAGCAGCCGCAGGTGGTGGCTCACCAGCGACTGCGAGAGTTCGAGGGTTTCAGCAATGTCCCCGACCGAGGAGGAGCCCTTCATGCAGCACAGCATGATTCTCAGCCGGGACGGGTCACCCAGGAGGCGGAATGTCTCAGCCAAGATGGTCACGTCATTCTGTGACAGCGATTCCAAATCGGCGCTGGGACCCTTCGGTGGGGTACTGAATGGCTTACTTATATTCATTTTTAAAATATTTCCTATCCTCGAATGGCTGTTTTCGCTCTTCAGAATTAACAAGGCAGCGGCCGCTTAGGCTCGCGCAGCAAAGAACCAGTGCGAGCCTGGCAGGCAAGGCCTCCGTTCCCCGTGCGCCGGGTCATTTCTGAAACCTGACAGCATCCGAAAAAGCGCTTGACCTTCCCACGATGGTAAACCCTAAGCTCCCTCCATGTCGAATTTCAACTATGGGAAGCACACCATGAGCATGGCAACAACGAGTAGTGCTGGCGCCCAAGCAGCGGCAATCAGCCTGCCCATCGAGGGCATGACCTGCGCGAGCTGCGTCGGCCGAGTCGAGGCCGCCCTGGCCAAGGTGCCGGGCGTGGACAGCGTGTCCGTCAATCTCGCCACCGAGCGGGCGGACATCCGCCTGGCCGGTCCTGTCGATCGCATCGCGTTGATCCAGGCGGTCGAGAAGGTCGGCTACGACGTGCCGGCTGGCACCGTCGAACTGGCGGTCGAGGGCATGACCTGCGCCTCCTGCGTGGGCCGCGTCGAGAAGGCACTCAAGGCCGTGCCCGGCGTCACCGAGGCCACGGTCAACCTCGCGACCGAGCGTGCCACCGTGCGCGGCGTGGCCGCCGTGGCGGACCTGATCGCGGCCATCGAGAAGGTCGGCTACGAGGCCAGCCCGGTCGATACCGGCGCGCACGCCGACGAGGAAGCCGCCGAGAAGAAGGACGCCGAGCGCGCCGAACTCAAGCGCGACCTGACCCTGGCCGCCGTGCTGGCGCTGCCTGTGTTCGTGCTCGAAATGGGCTCGCACATGATTCCCGGCATGCACGAGTGGGTGGCTTCCACCATCGGCATCCAGCAGAGTTGGTATCTGCAGTTCGTGCTGACCCTGCTGGTGCTCGCCATTCCGGGCTGGCGCTTCTACGAGAAGGGCTTCCCGGCGCTGTTCCGCCTGGGTCCCGACATGAACTCGCTGGTCGCGGTCGGCACGGCCGCGGCCTTCGGCTATTCGATGGTCGCCACATTCGCGCCCAGTCTGCTGCCGGCCGGCACGGTGAACGTGTACTACGAGGCGGCCGCCGTCATCGTGGCGCTGATCCTGCTGGGCCGCTTTCTTGAGGCACGGGCCAAGGGCCGCACCTCCGAGGCCATCAAGCGCCTGGTCGGCCTGCAGGCCAAGGAGGCGCACGTGCTGCGCGACGGCCGCATCGTGGACATCCCGATCAACGACGTGGCGCAGGGCGACATCGTGGAAGTGCGCCCTGGCGAGCGCGTGCCGGTCGATGGTGAAGTGACCGAGGGCCTCAGCTTCGTGGACGAGTCGATGATCACCGGCGAGCCGATTCCCGTCGAAAAGGCGGAAGGCAGCACCGTGGTCGGCGGCACCGTCAACCAGAAGGGTGCGCTGACGCTGCGCGCGACCGCCGTGGGCGGTCAGACCATGCTGGCGCAGATCATCCGCATGGTCGAGCAGGCGCAAGGTTCCAAGCTGCCGATCCAGGCCGTGGTGGACAAGGTGACACTGTGGTTCGTGCCCGCCGTCATGCTGGCCGCCGTGCTGACCTTCCTGGTCTGGCTGGTGTTCGGCCCGTCGCCCGCGCTGTCCTTCGCGCTGGTCAATGCCGTGGCGGTGCTGATCATTGCCTGCCCGTGCGCCATGGGTCTGGCGACGCCGACCTCCATCATGGTCGGCACCGGCCGCGGCGCCGAGATGGGCGTGCTGTTCCGCAAGGGTGAAGCCCTGCAACTGCTCAAGGACGCCAAGGTGGTGGCCGTGGACAAGACCGGCACGCTGACCGAGGGCCGCCCGGTCCTGACCGACCTGGAGATTGCCGACGGATTTGACCGCAACCAGGTGCTGGCGAAGGTCGCCGCTGTCGAATCGCGCTCGGAGCATCCGATCGCACGCGCCATCGTCGAGTCGGCCGTGGAAGGTGGCATCGCGCTGCCGACGATGACAGACTTCGATTCGGTCACGGGCATGGGCGTGCGCGCCACCGTGGACGGCGCGCGTGTCGAGGTCGGTGCCGATCGCTTCATGCGTGAGCTGGGGTTGGACGTGGGCGGCTTCGCTCGCACGGCCGAGCGCCTGGGCAATGAGGGCAAGTCGCCGCTGTACGCCGCGATCGACGGCCGGCTGGCCGCCATCATCGCCGTCGCCGACCCGATCAAGTCCAGCACGCCCACGGCCATCGCCGCGCTGCACCAACTCGGCCTGAAGGTGGCAATGATCACCGGCGACAACGCGCGTACCGCGCAGGCCATCGCCAAGCAACTGGGCATCGACGAGGTGGTGGCCGAAGTGCTGCCTGAGGGCAAGGTCGAAGCCGTGCGCCGGCTGAAGGCCAGCCACGGCCAGATCGCCTACGTGGGCGACGGCATCAACGACGCCCCAGCGCTGGCCGAGGCAGACGTGGGCCTGGCGATCGGCACCGGCACCGACGTGGCGGTGGAGTCGGCCGACGTGGTGCTGATGTCCGGCAACCTGCAGGGTGTGCCCAACGCCATCGCGCTGTCCAAGGCCACCATCGGCAACATCCGCCAGAACCTGTTCTGGGCGTTTGGCTACAACACGGCCCTGATCCCGGTGGCCGCGGGCGTGCTGTACCCCGCCTATGGCGTCCTGTTATCGCCGATCTTCGCGGCCGGCGCAATGGCACTGTCTAGCGTGTTCGTGCTCGGCAATGCGCTGCGTCTTCGCCGCTTCCAGCCGCCGCTGGCGGCCGACACCGCTCAATGAGAAAGGAGGAACACCATGAACATCGGTGAAGCATCCAAGGCCTCGAAGGTCTCGGCCAAGATGATCCGCTACTACGAGCAGATCGGCCTGATCCCTCCGGCTGACCGCACCGATTCGGGCTACCGCGCCTATACCCAGGACGACGTTCACCGGTTGCATTTCATCCGGCGTGCGCGCGACCTCGGCTTCTCGGTGGCCGAGATCACGGACCTGCTGGGGCTGTGGAATGACAAGTCGCGCCAGAGTGCTGACGTCAAGCGTCTGGCCCAGCAACACATCGACGAGTTGGATCGGCGCATCGAGAGCATGCTGGAGATGGCCGCGACGCTCAAGGCGCTGATCCGGTGTTGCGCCGGCGATGAACGGCCCGACTGCCCGATCTTGCACACGCTGGAGCAGCCCGATACCAGTGACGACGAGCCCGAAGCGCGCACCGGCGCCGTACCGCGCCGCGCGCGAGCCAGCGCAGCAGGAAAAAAGCCGCGTGCGCACTGAGCAGCCAGGAGAGATATGCCCAAAATCACCGTCTTGCCCCATCCTGAACTGGCTCCCGAGGGCGCCGAACTAAACGTGCCAGCCGGCACTTCGATCTGCGAGGCCCTGCTGGACAACGGCATCGAGATCGAGCATGCCTGCGACATGAGCTGTGCCTGCACGACCTGTCACTGCATCGTGCGCAAGGGGTTCGATTCCCTCAACGAGGTCGAGGAGTGCGAGGACGATCTGCTCGACAGGGCCTGGGGACTGGAGGCGCAGTCGCGGCTGAGCTGCCAGGCCATCGTTGCGACCGAAGACCTGACCGTCGAGATCCCCAAGTACACGATCAACCATGCCAAGGAGAACCACTAGGAGCCTGCGTGCTGCCTCAGGCGCACCGGCCTGCGGCAGGGTTGCTCTGGTAGATGGAGGACTGACGGCATTACAGCCTGACGACCGACCCGCGAGCCAGATTCCTACACCCCCTTGCATCACCGCCGGTTAGGCTGGAAATGTCGTCAAAGTCCTTCAATCCGTTCATATGGTTCGTGCGCAGACATTTGACATCCATTAAAGGGTAGAACCTATCCTTGAACTCACTGAGAGACATCCACACCGATGACAAGTGTGC